>JACAAY010000004.1 GCA_013377095.1 Desulfuromonadales bacterium | reverse complement strand
GGAAGCTCAAATTCAACAAGATATATGCTCAACCCACTTGAAACGTTGAAGAGCCTTTGTATCTAATCCAGATATCGAAAATTCGTTCAGCCATAAAGCTGATATCCCTATTTTGGTAGCTATTTGAACGGACTGGAGGCACTTTTGATTCAAATTTGAGCAATATATCAAACCACAATGAACATAGTTCATCGAACTTAACCCAGTTTGTAATAAACATATTGTAAGCATATAAAGACGAAGCTTCGAATTGCTCCAATGCATATGGCATTAAATGGGGGTGTTCTTTTGATATTTTACTTAGCACCCAACACCAATCACCAGTGTTATGAATGTTGCAGTATTGTTCCCATATTGTCTCGTTTAGTTTATATGGCTTAGCAACAGAAATACCGTTATGTATGAGACTGCAAATGTAGTCGTGGTCATAAATATCTTTTTGATGGTTTTCTCCTAAAGTGTTAAGTGAAATAACAGTATCCTGAACAATGTCAGCTTGTTGGTTGAAATTGAATAGACGCCTATAATGTGTAAAGCCAACGATATCAGAGTGTGGTCCTTCTTTCCATATTCTGTATATAGCTGACAGTTCAGACCATCTTGTATTCAATAATGAAGATGAATTCTTTAAGCGATCGGTAAGGCAATGCAGTCCCTTTTGTTCTGCAGCACTACCCACATAAATAGGAATTATCTCATTCAGAAAACTGCTATTTATGTCTTGATGAAAAACCGAATAAATTGCTGTACTCTGATGACAGATATCATCTACACAGGTCTTGGTTATATGGGAGCTTTTTAAATGGATAGGCTTCTTTTCTCGCTTGTCAATTTCAAATAAATAACTATAGTAGCGATCCCACTCGCTGGCACAGATTGGAGCTGAAAAAATTGTTTTACTGGTATGGATATCATATATTGATTTCATTTGGTCAAACTGAAGATCAAGAAGTAGTCCGCCATAATGCTGCATGATTCCCTCATTTCCAGTTACATCAAACGCGGTTCCTAATTCAGTTAGTATTTTAATAATATCTTTTACCTCAGGTAATCCGTGTTTTATATGTTCGGATAGCCATTCCGGGATTTTCCCATACAAATTTTTTAAAATGCATGAGAGATGTACCTCATAGTTATACGCGAGTTTATCGCAGGGGCATGAAATGATTAAACGCTCTCTGGCCACTCTTAGCATTTCGCTAATCGCCTTTGATCTAAGATCTGGTGAGAGGTGCTCAAGTACATCCACACATATTACGTAATCATAGCTATTATCTAAGTTGTATAAGTTTGTAACATTCCCTTTCGTAATAGTTAGCCATTCGTTTGCAACACCTTCTGTTATCTTATCTATTCCAATAACTGGTCTTTTCAGATATGTTGCTATTCCATTTAATCCTGATCCAATTTCAAGGATGGTTTTACTAGAGTCAAGTAGATCTTTGTTCTGGCTAATAATTTTTGCGTATCTTGCGTGCCAGTTAATCATTAAAACTCCATTGACAAGATGAATGAAATTACTAAATACTTCTATTCAATGGCAAGGGGGTATATTGTGTTTGAATTTAAATCAGATTGTTATGAATTGAATACATATATAAATACAATATTCTCAATCGCTATAACTATGTTTAGCTGTTAGCTGTTCTGGGTGTCGAAGTCGGGAAGCACCTGCTTGATTCAGGGTGGGCGGATAGTGGTTATGTCTGTGCTCCCAGTGTGTTGTCGTTCGTCCACTATTTCGTAGAGCGCTTTGGTCTGATAAATTTATTGCGAAATCTGTCTAAAAACTTAGACACTTTATTTGAGTTTACTCTATAATTATAGATTAACTTATTTCTAGATTCGATCATCTCATTGAGATCACTCTCATTCTCTATGCTTATCGGTGAATCAGAATTATTAGTATTAAATGATGCTTTTATTACATACTGATATACCAAGGACTCTGCGTTGTGTTGTAATAGATATATCATTGCTTTAAAATCATCTTCTGTGCTAATCACTGTCTTTATTTCAGAGAGTAAAGGTTCGCAAATAACTCTTCTGATCTCTAAAATGGTACATCCTGCCACACCCAATAATTCAATTATGCCTTGCTTGGAAAAAAAACGGATATGGGTATCATCAAGTAAACCGAATTCGGAATAACGGAAAACGCCCTGCATCATTTGATAAACTACCGAAGCATGTACAATATTTGGAACTGAAATTACGATATAAGAATTTTCATCAGTGAGAAATGATTTTAATTTATCGAGCACGATGTCAGGTTGTCTTAAGTGCTCCAGTACATCTGCCATAAGTATGACATCGAATGTAACGTCACCCAAGCATTCATGTAAACACAGGCTTTCAATATTCCCAACTATCAACGTGTCACAGTACTGTTTTGCCTGTTCGGCGGCAACTGAATTTATCTCAATGCCGGTTACATTGCATCTAAATACATCTCGAAGAAGTTTGCTTTGTACACCACTGGCGCATCCTATTTCCAACACCTTTTTATCGTAACCAACATATTTAAGTAATTTTCCAGCAGTTGTATTGTCAGAAATTTGAATATCTTTGTCATAAAGTTTGATCATCTGGTATTCCTTGAACTTAAATGAAAAAATATAAATTTTGTTAATTGCGATGACTGTAATATAATCTTAGCAATTGGTTTATACGTTTTGTACAGAGGTAGTAGTAGATAAAAACCAAAAAAACCAAAATGATCAATAATCTCATAAGTAGTTTTGTGATTACTTTTATTGCGTAAATATGATTTGCGTATCTTATAAATATAATCGAATTTAATATATTTGCTGCTGAACCAGCTAATATTAGTATAGCGCTTACCCAAATAGTCGTCATATAGGTAATAGGTGTCAACTATTGAAGCATTTAATTTAGCATTTTTGGCGGTTTGTTGCTCACTGTGAACTCGAAATGCACACAGTGGTTCATTCAAAAACAAATACTTTCCTTGCTCAAGAAGGTAAAACCACATTTCGAGATCAACAAGTTGTCTATATTTAGGGTCAAAGCCTCTTCCAGACTGAGTTTTTTTAAACATTACCGCAGTTGGTTCCCCAATTGAATTGATCAGATTTTGCATACAGGTATTGATAACATCAATACCATTTTCCAAGATGTCGCTGTCATTATGTCTCCAAACGTCTTTTGGGGTTAAATTTTCGTCGACGATAACGCGAGAAGATCCAACCAGAGAAATAGTTTCATCTGATTCCATTGCGGTAAGCATTTTTTCCAGTGTTTGAGTGGACGTAAAAAAATCATCTGCAAACAGAAATTTGATGTATATTCCTCGTGCTTCGCGTAAACAATAATTCCAGTTTGCTACCATTCCCTGATTTTTTTTGTGGCGTATATATCTTATCCTAGAGTCTTGCGCTGCATACCTACGTACTATATCGTCAGTCGCGTCTTTAGAAAAATCATCGACTACAAGTAACTCAAAATCAGTAACGGTCTGATTTAGTACTGATTCAATTGCTTGTGAGATATATCTGCCGTAATTGTATGTGGGAATACAGACGCTTATTCTGGGTTGGTGCATTAGACGCCTTCCTTTTCAATCATCCCTGGTAGCAGTCAATAGGTGACTTCTCTTGTAGTAATCAAGATCGAAGGATTGAGGCATTTGCAGGGATTACAATGTGTTCGTTCAACATACCGGTCTTGTCGCTGATGTGTGCGCGTTCCATATCGTTCGGTTCTATCAAAATGCTTGTTAAAAAAAGTATTTTGCTGATGCAATTTTTCTCGTGAGTTTTCGCAATGGGTTGTATGTTTTATACAAAGGTAAGAAGCAGAAAAATCTTAACCACCCATATTGCTCGGAAATGATGTTAAACGCTGTTTGTCGGTGATCAGGTCTGTTGCGGAATATCTTCCAGAATATGTAATATTTCTCAAAAAGGAATGTGCAGGCGCGTATTCGGCTAAAGCCCATGTACGGTTTATGAATATACGCCTCCATTAATAGGAAAAATTCACTGTAATGAAAGAGGTTGACGATGTTTTTTTGGGTCTGCTGGTCGGGGTGTACTCGGAATGAACAGAGCGGCTGCCGCATGTAGGCACAGGCCCCCTGATCAAGCAGGTGAAACCACATCTCAAGATCGACCATTTGTCGATAGTTTTTATTAAAACCACGCCCTGCCAGTTCCTTCCTGAACATGACTGCGGTCGGTTCTCCCACCAGGTTGTTTTGTTTCAAGAAACAGACTTTTATTATCTCTGTCCCGTCATAGATCCGGGTATCGAAATGAGCAAGTGTTTCAAGGGGGCGACTTTCCTCGTCAATAAGGATTCTGGCCGAAGCGACAAGACCTACTGCCGGGTCGGCGTCAAAGCAGGCGGCCATTCGTTCCAGCGCATCCGCTTCGAGCAGGTCATCTCCAAACAGGAACTTTATATACCGCCCGGATGCTTTTTCAATACATAGGTTCCAGTTGTTGACCATTCCAACATTACTGACATTTCTAATAAAGCGTATACGTGTATCTTGATCGGCAAATGATGCTGCAATTTCCCCGGTGCCGTCATTTGAGCAATCATCAATGATAATCAGTTCAAAGTCGCGTCGTGTCTGTATCAGCACGCTTTCTATTGCATGGGCGATATAACGGAAGCTGTTGTATATCGGCATACAGACCGAAATTGTGACACCGGTTGCTGTCATTAGTCTTCTCCCTGTTTAATTGTCTCTTTCATACTCTGCTCAATGAAATTCGACCTGCTCGAAAATTCTCTTCGACGCCTTCCAACTCCAATGGGTATCGTCCGAGTAATAGACATCCTTTTCACCTTTGGCGATCTCTTCCCGTAAGATCTCCTTGGTGTCGATAAGTTCAAATCTCCGTGGCATTTTCCGTAGCACCTCGAAGAAGGTGCTCCTGGGGTATGGATTGTCAGGGATATACTCACTGTAAAGGTTATATTTATCCACACATGGCATGAAATAAAGTGAAATACCTTTGGCTTTCAATCTGTCAGAGAGGGTGTTGAGGAAAGTATTAAGCCTGGTTATGTTTGCAATAGTAAATTTCTTTCTGTCTTTTATATCGCCATTTACAAAGAGAAGAATATCCGGCTTTGACACACTGAAAAATGGCCTACACAGTTTTGTCTTGTATACCGGGCTTCCGTAGGCATTATCGGAGAAATTGTATAGTAGGCTGTTTTTAATGAACTTTACATTTGCTTCACTGAAAAAATCTGTATTAATTAGGGGGATGTGTGCTTCGTGAGGGACTGCGACATAGGTGACCGTTTTGTGTTTGTTGAGTTCAGCAGCAGTTAACGTGCGATCAAAATCGATTGCGTCAGGAAGGTCCTGAAGACACATTTTTTCTGCGCATTCCAGCACAACAAATTGAGGATTCAGCTTGGCGAGATAGCCATTGTTATTCAATATTGAAAGCGTGGAGATCTTGTCAATATCCTTGTACTGGGGAATGTTGAGAACAGTGAAATTATGCTGGGATGCCAGGTGATCCTGATAATACCTGTCCTTACCGCCACCGCCACCGTTTGAGAACGAATCTCCGATGGTGACAACGTCTACCGGTCCACCGTTGAAATTTGCAAATTCAATATGCCGTCTCGGCAGACTGTCCACATTTTGACGGCACATTTTCGATTCCGGAATATACCCCATCCTGGCCAGGTCCCCGCCGGCGCACTTTTTTCCGGTCAGGAGATCTTCGGTAACAAGCTTCCAGATGGCCAGATTGCATGCCATATAAACAAGCATCATCAAGCATACCCAGCGTGAAAATGAGCGAAACGTCATCCTATTGTGTTCTCCAGTGGTTAGCATACGCCGTCCGAACGTTTACGTGATATCGGTGCGACGTTAATATTTGAAGGGCGACCTCTTGATCAAACGACCAACACGTTTCCTGAGTGTATCCATACTGTTCTGACGCGTATTTTGTAGCATACTTCGATAGAAATCTGAATATATGTGGCCAGTACTGCTCAAGGAATAATTTGAGAGAACTTCCCGGTGTGCTGCAATGCCGATGGATCTTCGCAGTTCCTCCTGCGTTATGAGTGCTTCCAGCGCCTCGACCCATTGTCCGTTGCTGCCTCCGGCCAGAAGACCGGTCCTGCCCTGGGTAATACAGCTGTTATAGGGGAGAATGTCCGAGTACACTCCAGGAATGCCGCAGGCCGAGTATTCAAGCCACTTTATATTGCTCTTGCAGCGGTTGAAGTGAGTATCCTCGAGCGGGACAATCGCTATGTCGATTCCCGCCGTCATGAGGGTTTGAGCGTATTCCCGGTAGGATGACTGGAAATCGATGAATTCTACGCAGGGCAGGTCAGCCAGACGCTCGGTCACACATCCGAGGAACTTGAAGGTAATGCGGTCTCCGTGCGTGCGTGCTATTGTCAGCAATGCCTCCTCGATCATTGCAATGTCTCCGGCATGTGTGCTGGATCCGCCAAATCCGATAACCGTCTTCCCGCTTGCATTAGGGGAGGAGGAGGCTGACCATAGGGCGTCATCCACCAGGTTGGGAAGTACGTGAACATTCCCGTTGTAGGATTGCACTCTTTCCCCAAGTGCTGGCGTGGAAACCGTAATGACATCGACACGCCTCATGAAATCCAGCATGTAAGGTTTGTATTTTTCAAATGACGATCGAAGCACATGATCCTGCGGAAGATCAAAGAGAAGATCGTCGGTATCGTATATAACCGGTATTCCGGCGGAAAGTATTTTCCCCAGTGCACGGACGGTTCTTTTCTGTGGAAAGGTGCGTTGGACTACGGCTATATCGGCAAAATCCAGGTAACCGGTTCGAATGAGACGCCTTCGAAACAGAGGGTTCTGCTTATAACTGACAGCCCAAGCGCAATCCATGTCATGGGCGAGCGCCGCCATGGGCGATACCAGGCGAATATAGCCGCAGGCCTGTTCGGCACGTTCAAATGAAAAAACGGCTATTTTCAAGCGATTTAGCGGTTGTGCCTCGAGTTGATGAGTCTTCTGGCGAGGCTGTGTTGGTCGTTGAGAGGCCATCAGTCAAACTTCACTGTTTCAAAAATGTATTTCGAGGCTTTCCAACTCCAGTGTGAATCGTCCGGAAAATAAAGATCTTTTTCCTTTTTTTTCAGATAGTTCGACAAGATATCTTTTGTATCAATCAAGATATACCTCCTGTGCTGCTTGCGCAACTCTTCGAAAAAAAAGCTCTTGGGATAGGGGTTATTGACAATGTAGTCACTATACAGGTCATACTTGTCAACTATCGGCATATACAGGAGCTGTATTCCTTTTTTTTTCAAGAGATCCGCAATGCGGTTAAAATTGTCATTAAGCAGCTCAATTGATTGCGGGGTCACTTCTCTCATATACTTGAGGTCTTCATGCAAAAACAGGAGGCTGTCAGCATTTTTAACGCTGAAGAACGGCTGTCTAAGCTTTCTGACATGAATCGTATCGGCAAAGGCGCTATCTGAATACCGGTATAACAGCCTGTTGAGAATAAACTTAAAGTTGCCATTGTTAACAAAAAACACACTTGGAGCTTCGTTGAGTTTCTTCTTGTGACGGTAATATTCCTTTACCTTCTCCAGCGGTTCTGTTCTGGAAAAATTGAATGCCTGCGCAAAACGCTGAACTGAATATCTGGCAACAGATTCGATCAATACATAGCGAGGCTTGATAATGTCCAGAAATCCACTGTTGTAGAGAACCGCCAGTGTCGATAATGGCTGGAAACACATGTATAAATCGTCAGTGAGGTACGGGTCGGCGTTAAGTACCGTAAAATTATTGCTAGATGCAATGAAATCCTGGTAATAAGGGTTTTTTCCAAAGCCCTGCCCTGCGGAAAATGAATCGCCAATTGTCAGCACATCAATCTTTTGCCCGTGGAAGTCTGACATTTCGATGTGTTGTTTCGGGAGATCAACATAGGTATTTCTCAACACTTTTGACCCGGTAACATAACCAAGCCGTGTCATATCCCCACCATCATGCCGGTTGGATAACAGCTCTTCCGTATAAATTTTCCAAATAACGAAATTAGCCAGCAGGAAGCCAGCCAATATGGCAGCAAAACAGATTGTTTGTTTTCTGTAGGTCATGAATATCCTTTGCCTGACAGGCATGGGATTGACGAGGTGTATCAGCGGGTAGCTCCGCACAGTTTTTTCGTAAGCAATCGGTTTATCTCTTTGGTGATGTAGGCAGCGCCCTTGTCGGAGAGATGAACCTGATCAAGATAATTGCTGTAATCACTGCTGAAAATACGATAGCGGATGTCATTAAAGTCCCAGATTGGATCATCTGGTCCGAAAATCTCAGACATGCGCGTCTTGTAGTCATCAAATTTTTTCTGAAGAGCCGAGAAAACCAGGTCAGGATAGGGGTGGTAATAAGCAAGTATCGTGACATTCTTTTGTCGAGCCAGGCTCACAATCGCTTTCAGGTCTGCAAGAGCAGTCGGATCGATATGATAAGGATCGGAAGACGTCTTGTTGAGAATTCCGGCGTAGGATGCAATTAGTTTGTATGCAGTAACTGGGCGGGGAATGATGAGATGATAACGCCCCCACTCGGTATTAATGGACATATCAGGCGAAACCTTCCCTTGCAGGACACGGCGTTTTTTCTTGTAAAAGTTGAAAGACGAGGTTGATCCGAGGGAATTCCATACCAGTCGTGAATCCATTTCGATCTCTTCCATTCCTGTCTTGCGAGTTATAAATGGATCAACACAAATAACCAACGCCTGCAGCTTGCCGTTCTTTCGGACTACGTTCTCGAAAAGTCTCCGCAATTCGGTTGCATTGCCGCCGGTAATGGATAGATTGTAGATCGGGGTCGCAGTGATGCCCCTCGTGTCGATGATATCGGATAGGGAAGGCCCAAGAAGAACGCCTTGAAATTTGGAGGGGATATAGTGAAAAGAAAACAGGTATTTCGCAAGCCTCTCCGAGGTATAAATACGTAACTCTCGTTTGCTGACATCTCTGAAGAGACCAAAGTCATCAAGGGATATTGTTATTGAAACACAGATCGCCACAAGCACAAATGTTGTTGCCAGGCATCTGATATAAAATTTCCTAAAAGCCAAAGTAGAGGAACTCCTGTGAACGGATTGAATTAAGATACAGCAAGTTAGTTAAAATGAGCGCAACAATTACAGACAGGTTGATAAGGTTTGGTTGAAAGAGTTTTTTATCAGTGAAATCATTCGAATTTCGTACGAATACTGCCATCAGCAGGGCTGCAAACATCAGAATAATGTCGCCATGGCCGTTGATCTTGGCAAACATGTTGTCGGAAAAACTAACTCCAAAACTGGACAGTGTCAAAAATAGTTTCTCCAGAAATTTCGGAAGTATAATGCCGTTGGCTCCAATCATGGCCTTCATAACCTTTAAACCCTCATCCAGGTTTTTGGCCCGGAAGATGACGAACGTCAGGTTGACAAAATTGAAGGTCAAGAACCACCCCAGAAAAGAACCCATTCTGAGGCGTCTTTTTTTCCAGACGTGATTTAATACCAATGCCGCGCCATGGAGAGTTCCCCAGATGATATACGTCCAGCCTGCGCCGTGCCACACACCCGAAATAAACATGGATACAAAGACCGCCCACATGGCGACCGGGAAGGTAATCTTGCTGAACGATCGGAGAGTGGGGGAATATACATAGGTGGTTATGAAATTGGTGAGAGTCATATGCCAGCGCTGCCAGAAATCAATGATGCTTGTGGCTTTGTACGGACTGTTGAAATTGATAGGAAGATTGATGTTGAACATCCAGCCCACACCGATAGCCATGTCGGTATACCCACTGAAATCATAATAAATCTGCAGTGTATACGACAAACTTGTTATCCAAGCCTCCAGGCAGGTAATGGAGGCTGCATTGGTGAAGCCGGCGTTTGCCAACTGTCCAACGGTATCAGCAATAACCAGTTTTTTGAAAAGACCTATTTGAAACAGATAGAGTCCAAGAGAGAGGTTTTTATAGTTAAGTATTTTGTTCCTGACTGACTGAAACTGGGGCATCATATCCTTGTGGTGGAGTATTGGCCCTGCCAGAAGGTGTGGAAAGAAGGTGACGAACAGTGCGTAGTTGAGAAATCTCTTCTCCTCAACGAGACCTTCGTAGGCATCAACGAGGAAAGCGATCTGGGTAATGGTAAAGAAACTTATACCCAAGGGAAGAACAATCTGCAACAGTGGCAGGTTTGTCGTGAATAGTTTATTCGTAGAAGTAATAAAAAAGTCCGTGTACTTGAAATAGCCGAGTAGTAGTACGTTTGCGAGAACTCCAAATATAAAAATGCTTTTTCTTGAAATTATTTGTTTGGGCGAGACTCCGGTTTCTGTGAGAAGGTGACCGATGGTAAAATTAAACAGTATTGAACAGAGAATGAGCGGCAAATAGGATATGTTCCACCACCCATAGAAAAAGAGAGAAGCGCATAAAAGCCAGGAACTGGCGGCGGTGCCAAGACGCAATCTATTCAAGAAAAAATATATGACCAGCGAAACTGGTAGAAAGATAAATATGAACTGAAATGAATTGAAAAACATTTTTTCTCCGACGGTGAAACCATTTCGCACAGAAGAATATTCAATACCTTCTCATAGCGTTTGGAGTTTCAATGTGTTCAAAGTGTTATCGGGGTGGATTTGTGGGGCTTGAGCCGGAACTGTATAGCTGGATTTCAGCACGCTGTTGTGCAATATGACGCTCGACTGTTCTGGCTGTGACAAGTACACCGAAATTGCTGTCAGACGTAAAAAATCTGCGGATCAGCATGTCGCCGACTATGGGGCGGTAATGTGACGTTTCATAATAGTAGAAATTATTCTGAGTTATAGCATTGAGGCCGCTGAAATCATAGTAGTCGCAGATTTTACTTAATCCTTGCTTGAACTCAAATAAACGTTCGCGGTTTGTTGCCATATAGGTCGTGTGATGAATCGGATTGATGAATATCGTCAGTTTAATACCGTTTGCGCGAGACAACTCAACTATCCGCTTCAGGCTCGCAAGCGCATCCGTGCTGAAATCGGTTTCATCATTGTATGCTTGGTACGGTTTTAAAAACTTTTGGTCCTGACTATGCTTTTCAGGATTTTTATTTATTTCATCATCAAGTTCCTTGATGGTGCCCTGACCGGTTCCATAAAAATTATAGTCACTGAAAAATGTCCCAATTTGTTTGCGCTGAGGTTGCCTACGTATCTGATATTCCTTGTAAGCAGTCTGAAAAACCTTTACGTCAGGAAAACGGAAGATGTAACGTACATAGCACAGCCACTCGGATTCCCCCCGTATTGGGCTGTAGGGTTTTGTCGACCACTGCTGGACATGTATTTCCGGGTCGACCGCATAGGAAAACTCGTCAAGTCCTATAAGCAACTCATTTATTTTTATACCTTTTTTGATCATGTATTCGATATTCATCAGATGCTCTTGCGGTACACCGCCTGCGTAAGTCATGTTGTACCAGCGCCCGCCATTTTTGATGTTCTGCACATGGATGTTTCCGACTCGCGAGGACCCGAATACAAAAGAGTTAAAGGGGATAGACGTTTTGGTTATATAGCGCATTTTTAGAAAATTTTGATTTGGAACGACCAGTTGCTTGGAGAGATCCTTTCTGAAAAAACCATATGGATCAACGGTGTAGTTGATTGTGCCCAATAGAAGCAACAGGAATGCAAAGGACGGCAACAACAGAAAAAGCCATCGTTTGTTTTTGCTATATGCTGACATCACTACCTGACCCTGTCTTGATGTATTTTCTGTGCATGGCTTCACCGCACATGAAGGAGCGGAACGCGTGACGAGCAGAGAGTTCGTTTCATGACTTCAGCAAATCGATATGAATTCAGACGCGCGCCCTCCAATGTCATATGGGTATGATCGGTAAAATAACGGTCTGGAAGAAGTTCAATGATATTATCGCTGTCGTGAGCATACTCGTGCTGGAAAAATGAATGGGCCCTGTCACCCGCGGGCATCGGCGCGATATGGAAGAGCACCCGGATACCTCTGCGTTCATAACGTGTCCGCATGGTTTTTATAAATGTTAGGTCAAGAGGGCGATTTTGCCGGCTGTCTACGTTAAAGGAAGCCGATAATGGTGATTGCGCGGACGGATTCTTTCCAAAGCCTTTCATGGCCTCTAAAAAAGACATCTCCTCTTGAAATCGTTGCCGGCTTTTCTGGCGGTGGAGAAGGCTGGCAGTTGTTCTGGAAAAGATGGTCCACGCTGTGACATAGATACTGGTAACGCTAATATTACGGCTGAGATCCTGAAGCGGCAATGAACTGTATTTTATGAGTGAGTACGTCTTCTCATATTTCTGGTCCGCAAAGAAATAGGGCGTGCTGGCGGCAAAATAAATGACTATGACTGATGGTTTCCTGTTTTTTGCCAGATATCTGTCAAGTAAACATTCTAAGGCAGTTACGCCACAATTGCCATACAGACCGAGATTTATGACGGTATGACCGGTTACCTCCTCAACCAGATGAGGAATGACCCCCATTAGCAGGGCAGAATCACCGATAAGTACAATATCGTTGTCTTGGCCCTTCAGATTCATCTTGTAGTGAGTCAGCGTATTGAAACTGATGTTTGACAGTTCGGGGTTTTCATATTTTATGACATAGCAGGCTGCAATCGTGCCGATAAGCAGTAGCAGCAGCATGGCGGTAAAATAAATGTGAACAAAACTTCGACATTTCATTGCAGCTTCTTGGGTGATTTTATTTCTAGAACTGGAAATACAAAAATTCGCTGACCTTGTTCATGTTGATCAAGCTGTAAAAGCTGACTACGACTACAAACACAAGCGTTTTCCAGGATGGCTTGAATCTTTGTTCCATTTGGATGGAGTTCTTACACGTCAGGGTGAAGGTCATGATGACGATCAGCGTCCAGAGTATGGAGTCGCTTCCTTTGATATCAGCCATCAACAATTTCCAAAACTGGCCGTGGCCCAAGTCGGCGAAAGCGAACTGTGGGTGGGTTGCAGGCAGGATTCCGTTTACCCCGATCATACCATTCAGAACTTTCGCTGCATCTGTCAGGTTCTTGGCCCGGAACAGGACAAAACTTGCATTGACGAAACCAAAGGTCAGCAGCCATCCCAGGAACCGTGGCATGGGCAGCTTACGCTTCTTCCAAAGGTGGTTGACCACCAGCGCGCCGCCGTGAAAAGCTCCCCACAGGATAAATGTCCATCCGGCGCCATGCCAGATACCTGCGATGAACATGGCAATAAAGGTCGCCACCATGGATTTTGTAAAGGTAATCTTGCGGAATGAACGCATGATGGGGGAATAGAGGTAGGTAGTGATGAAACTGGTCAGCGACATGTGCCAGCGTTTCCAGAAGTCGATGATGTTGGTTGCCTTGTAGGGGCTGTTGAAGTTGACCGGCAGTACGATGTTGAACAGCAATCCCACGCCGATCGCCATGTCGCTGTAACCGCTGAAATCAAAATAGAGCTGCAATGTGTAGGAAAGGCTGACAGCCCACGCCTCCACCATATTCAGGCTGTGGGCAGCGTCAAATCCAATCTTGACGGTTTGTGATAATTCGTCCGCGATAACGACCTTTTTGAAGAGCCCGATAAAGAACAGAAAAAGACCGTGGGACAGATTCTTGTAATTCAGGACCTTGTTGCGCACCGCTTCAAACTGGGGCATCATCTCTTTATGATGCAGGATCGGTCCGGCCAGCAGATGGGGGAAAAAGGTGACAAACAGTGAGTAGCTGAGCAGTTTGCGGTCCTCAACCAGACCTTCATAACAATCGACCAGAAACGCTATCTGGGTTATGGTGAAAAAACTGATTCCCAGAGGCAGGACGATCTGCAGCAGGGAAAGATCCGTCTTGAACAGGGCATTCATATTGCCGATAAAGAAGTCCATGTATTTGAAATAGCCCAAAAAGGTGATGTTTCCGACCAAACCGAAAATAAAAATACTCTTTTTGGAGACAATCTGTTTTTTAAGAGAATCATGCTCAGCCAGCAGGCAGCCAATGGTGTAATTGAACAGGATCGACAGCAGAATGAGCGGAAGATACTTTACGTTCCACCAGCTGTAAAAGACCAGGGAGGCAAACAGAAGCCAGGTGTTTGAGGCCACGGTCAGTCGCTTCTTGTTCAACAGGAAATAGATCCCCAGCGTTATGGGCAAAAAGAAAAATATAAATTCGTATGAATTGAATAACATGTAGACGGCCTCTCCTTAATGGGTTGAACCAAGAAGTGTTACAGTAGTGGCGCAAGTAATTCGGCTACCCGTCGCGCTCCTCGTTGATTCAAATGCATCATGTCAATGAAACAATCGTCCTGCAGGGCGAGCTTTTCATCCCCATCAACAAATTGCCCGCCGTTACGGGCTAGTATTTCACTCGTGCGCTGCTTGAATGCAGTGAGTATCCTCAAAGATTCAGCATGCTGGCGGTATTCCTGACGAACCGGAGGAATTACGAAGATAAACCGGAGTCCTTTGCCTCTCATCTCTTTGCAGAGTTTTTCCAGATCACCCAATGCATCCTTGTTGACAACCGGTGAAAGCCCATAGGAATCCCACCTCCGCTTTTTACGTTCCGTGGGGGAGATGTCCAGCAGCGCGGTCCCCGTCTCATCGAAGAGAAGTCCTTCATACTGTCGATGTGTGCGATTAAGCTGGTCGTATGATTGCCAGTTTTTTATCGCCTTTAACAGATTGAAATGCTTGATTGATTGCAGGATTGATTCCTGCCCGGTTATATACGACCACACCTCGGACCGGTTAAAGAATTGTTCTGCTCTGCTCTCACCGAAATCCACCGCCTGGCCGATGAGAACAACTGTGCGAACTCGCGGGGCATGTTCCAGAAAAAACCCCAGGAAGTACCTGGTTTCATCCAGCTGAAGCCCCCAGGCGCCCAGGTTTACAAGTGGCCCCGCTTCCGAAACAGTCCGTCGTAGAAAATCGGCGTCAATATTGTTCAAGCACATTGATGAACCGGCAATAACTGTTCGTGAATCAAAAAGGTGCCGGTTTTGACGCAGAAATTTGATCTTGGCATCGAAGGACAGGCTGTTGGTAATAGTGGGTGGATACCGGCTGTCGTGAATATGGACAATCAAGTACATGCAGACGGGATAGAGGC
Source organism: Desulfuromonadales bacterium (assembly GCA_013377095.1). Lineage (GTDB taxonomy): Bacteria > Desulfobacterota > Desulfuromonadia > Geobacterales > Pseudopelobacteraceae > Pseudopelobacter. Next base: position 82,896 of record JACAAY010000004.1, on the reverse strand, counting down.
AGAGTATCATCAGGAACAGCAAGCCCCACCGTCGGTACGAATTCCGAAATCTCACAATCAGACGCGGTGCCACATACAGCCGCTTTTCACTTCTTTGCCAATTTTTTCGCAATGAGGTCAGCCAGGTCTCCCACATTTTTGAGCCCGGGCAACTCTCCCAGGGCAAACCTGATCTTGAATTTTATTTCTACTGCCATAACCATGTTCATATGGGAAAGGGAGTCCCAGGCGTCAATATCGTCGGCCGTTGACTGTCGGGAGACAACAATCGTTTCATCATCAAATACCTCCCTGAAAATCGGATTCAGTTCCGCAAGAATATCCATGTTAATCCTCCAGTGTTGATATGTCGCCGGCATCTATTCCCAGATAGCGGGCTTTCAGTACGCGTCTCATGATTTTGCCACTTTTATTTTTGGGGATCGAGTCCAGGCAGATAATCTCATGCGGCGTGGCTACCGATGAGAGTTTGTTACTCACATGCAACCTGATCTTCAGTTCCAGTTCGCGACTGAACACCACCTGGCTACGCAGCGCCACAAAGGCGATCACCTTTTCAAAGAGGAGTTCATCCGGAGCTCCGATGACACCTGCTTCGGCTACTTCGGGCACCTCAATCAGCGTACTCTCAATTTCAAAGGGGCTGATCAGGTGCCCCGAAGTATTGATGACATCGTCGCTGCGCCCCCTGAACCAGTAATAGCCGTCGGCATCACGGTAGGCCGTATCCCCGGTGTAATAATATCCGGCCCTGATGCGGCTGGCGTAAATCTCAGGGTTATTCAGGTAGGTTGTAAACATGGAAGCCCAGCCGGCTTGTATGCAGAGGTTGCCGGGCGCTCCGTCCAGAATGATCGAACCATCGTCAGCGATAATTGCCGGCTCGATACCGGCTACCGGCACCCCCATGGAGCCTGGCCGGATCTCAAGACCAGGGCGGTTGGCAATCATGATCGCCCCAGTTTCCGTCTGGAACCAGGTGTCATACACCTCTTTGTCGATAGTGCGGCGCGCCCAGTGGATCACCTCCGGGTTGAGCGGTTCACCGACGCTGCAGATATGTCGCAGTGCCTTAAGGTCAAAGCCGGCGTAGAGTCCGGCATCCTCCCGCATGAGCATGCGCAGAGCGGTGGGAGCTGAATACAAAACCGTTATCCCCTGGTTTTGCAGGATACGGAACCATTCCTCAGCGTTATAACCACCACCGAAGTGCACCTGGGTGACACCCATGCTCCAGGGTCCGATAATGCCGTATGAGGTTCCGGTAACCCAGCCCTGATCGGCAGTGCACCAGAAGACGTCATCCGGCGTCAATCCCAACACTGTCTCAGCGGTAAAACGCTGCATGAGAATACTGCGGTGGGCGTGCAAAACCCCCTTGGGTTTACCGGTGGAGCCGGATGTGTAGTGGAGTACCGAGGGGGTTTCTGGAGGCGTGTGGGCGACGTAGAAGCTGTCGGAGGCCTGTTCCATCAGGCGGGAATAGCTGAGAATGTCATCCGACTGGTGTTGGTCGATATCAACCACAATGATGAAGCGAAGCGTTGGGAGCCTGTCCCTGATGCGGGAAATCTTTTTGAGAAAACTCTTCTTGGTGATGATCGCCGAAGCACCGGCATCTCCGACACGATCCAGGATAGCTTCTTCCCCAAAATTTGAAAACAGTGTTCCGACAATAGTTTGCAGCTTGAGTGCACCTAAAAACGCGAAGAACTGTTCCGGCATTTTGGGGAGCAGGGTAAAAAAAACATCGCCGGGAGCGACACCGAGTCCTTGCAGCACATTGGCAAAACGCGCAGTGGTTTGATCAAGCTCAGAGAACGTATAATCGCGCTGTTCCAAGTGGGACGACAGCCAGCGCATGGCAACCTTGTCGCCGAATCCGGCCTCGCATTGCTGACCGGTACAGATATGGCCGATATTGTACTGTTTGTCTTTTATAAAGTGTTCCATAATTCTTGTCTTCCATGTAGTGCTGCATGTGTATGGGCATGTTGCGGCTAAAGGTGGCCTGGGGGTGACAGTATGGTCTGTTATGCTGCTACATCGGCTGTATGAGCATTTTATACAACTTAAGAAACGGTTTGAAAACCTTATACATCGGATACCATCCCCAAAAAGCGACAAGCCCCCATTGGTCGCTGATCAACGTGCGGACCGCCTGTTGCCTGCTCTGATCATGTTGCGATCGTTTCCAAATCCCGTGCAGATGGTCATAGCAAAGGTATGCTTTCATGAAATACGAAAGGGTGATATACGGTTTTTCGGCATAATCCTCAAGCAGGTGCGGTACATCGTTTATATCGCCCAGGTTTTGGTTGTTCCTGGCGGTCTGCTGCTTTTGGTGGACACGGAATGAGCAGAGTCGGTCGCTGATGTATGAAAATCGCCCCTGTTCAAGCAGGTGAAACCACATTTCCAGGTCAACGATTTGTTGGTAGTTCTCGTTGAAGCCGCGAGTGGCCTGGTTTCTCCTGAACATGGTGACCGATGGTTCACCGATAAGGTTTTTTTGTCTGGAAAGACAATAATTAATGACGTCAGGCCCTGACAGGGTGCAATCCTTACTGAAACCTGATAGTTCAGACAGAACAGCAGAACGTTCATCAATCAGATAGCGCGCCGATGCCACCAGCGAAATGGTCTGATCGGAATCCAACCGGGAAACCATTCGATTCAATGCATCAGGTGCGGCCAGCAGGTCGTCTCCGAAGACAAACTTGATATAGTCCCCTCGCGCCTGGGACAGGCAGTAATTCCAATTTTTAACCATACCGAGATTTTCGGGATTAACGCTGAATCGAATGCGTGCATCCTGCTGTGCATACCGGGAGACGATGTCTGCCGTATCATCCGGGGAATTGTCATCGATAATCAGCAACTCGAAATCGGTACATGTCTGGCAAAGGATGGACTCGATCGTTTCGGCAATGAAGCGGCCATACTTGAATGTGGGAATGCAGACGCTTACCTTCAATGCTCATCACTCCAAGCGCTAACGAAATATGTCTGTGGTGTCACCGTGCACCAATCCCCGGGCTTCGTGCCGTGCAGCGTATGATTTCCGCGTCTCCTCTTCTGCGGTGAACCTTTTCGGTTCTCCGGATGGAGAGTATTTCCGGCAGGCGCTTACATGCCCCCCAGAACGCCTCGTAATACACGAAGTTGCACCAGAGAAAGCTGAACAACAGACGTATGAGGGTGTTCAGCAGATTCATGGCAACAAACCACGGATCGCTCAGGTTCACCCAGTGGAAGATAAAGCGATTACGGAAATAGATAACCTTGTTGCGCCGCCGCTTAACCCTGCCCAGTGTTGCGTTTGAGAAATGCCACGTCGTTACGTCCGGCTCATATATGCTCTTCCAGCCCCGTTTCCAGGCTCGATAGGCAATATCCACATCTTCAAACAGATAGGGGCTGTACATTTCACTGTAACCGCCCAATGACCGGAACTTGTCCGCATCGTATGCAACACAGGCGCCGATAGCGTACAGGTTCTCCCGGCTGCCAGACTCTTCGTCGTCCCGTGCAAACGCGCCTTTGAGAAATCCCCGCCGAAATGCCCCGGATACGCTTCCCTGATTTTTACCTTCCCGCTCCACAACTATCCGGGGCGTCACCGCAAATACATCATCCTGATTGAAATGCGACAGAAGGGGGCCTATCAGGTTCTCCGCCGCCCTGACATCGGTGTTGATACAGAGCAGCACAGGGTATCGGGCCATTGCCATCCCGATGTTGCAGGTTTTTGAAAACCCGCTGTTGGTTGGGTTTATAAGCAACCGCGCAGTGGGGAATTGCTCTTTAATGACACGGCAGCTGTCGTCACTGCTGCAGTCATCAACCACGATCAGTTCCCAGGTCCCGCCCCAGGTTTCCAGGGCATGGAATATCGAGGGAAGATTGTCCCTCAGCAGGTCACGGCCATTATAATTGGGAATGACGACGCTGACAGCGGAGGTTTTTTCAGACGGGCTACTCAAAAGTTTTCTTCCCCTGTTCACGCTGCATTTCCCAAAGGAGCGCATATTTCATGAATACGTAGATCCCGTTCAACACCGAGATGACAAAACCGTGCAGGCCATCAAGAAAGCCACGCTTAATCACATAGTGTTTAAAAAAACCATGCAGCGGATTTACCAGGAGATTGACAAGTGAGGCACGTCGCCCTTCGCGCGCGTATGAACCCGCTTCATTTGCCGCGTAGCGGATGGTGCGCTCCAGGCAGTCCCGCAAATCCTTGAACGAGTAATGATACAGATCTCCCTCAAGCTTGACAGCTGTTCCCGCCACCGTCAGTCTGTCATGGGGATCAAAGCCGCTCCAGCGTCCGGCCCCGTTGCGAATCAGACGAACCTTCCAGTCTGGGTACCAGGCGTGCTCTATCCAGCGGCCGAGAAAAAAAGTCTTCCGGTTGAGCCTGTACCCTTTGGCAGCCCCCTGCGCGACAGCCTGGCGGATTGACTCCTTCAGTTCAGGTGACACCACCTCGTCGCAGTCAATGGACAGAATCCATTCACAGCTGCATTTTTCAAGGGCAGAATTTTTCTGCCCGACATGCCCTTTCCAATCCTCCGCAATTACCCTGGCACCAAAGTCGCGGGCGATTTCAACGGTCCTGTCCGTGGAGTGGGAATCCACCACGACAATTTCCGCAGCCAGATCCCCAATGGCTTCGAGGCAGCGACCAATATTGGTCTCCTCGTTAAAGGATATGATTGCTACAGAAAGTGGCAGGCGTTCCGTCACAGCTCTTCTCCGTATTTTTCATGTTCTGCATGGTGGCTCACGCTAGTTATCAGTCAATGCCTTGAAAAGAAAGCCGGCATCATGTTCGGCGCCCATGACTCGCCCGGTGTGGAGTGCCTTGTCACGGTAGTCTGCGTATTTGGCGACAATCTGCCGAACTGCGCCAAGCACCGCGATAGGGGTTGGCTCGTCTATGACAATGCCGGCTCCGAAGCGCTGCACCACTCTGGCGATCCAGGTGCCAGACAGGGTTACGACCGGCGCCCCGGCTGACATGGCGTCCAGGGTCACTCCGCTGATCCGGTCGGCAAAGTCCTGCTGATTATACAGCTGAAGGCAGATGGCTCCCCTGAAAAGCATTCGATATTGCTGGTAATCCAACGTCTCCGAGCAGAGATTCAGATGCGGATAGGCGGTTTTTTCCAGTCGCTGGATATCACTGCGAACCAGATCTTCCTGCTTTCCATAATGTTCGGCCGACACCTGCAGGGTAACCGGTAGGTCAACCGAGGTATGTGCCAGATGTTCCACCAGGTCGGCAACAAATCCGAATCCCTTATCCCGTCGCGCCGCTCCGGCGTACACGAGATGTCTGAAGCCGGTGGTCATGTTTTCCTGCAAAGGCAGGGTAGCTGCGACAGGGTAGGAGATGACACTCACATTTGTAATCCCGCATTGGCGAAAAAAAACGGCCACCGATTCAGTGGGGGTAAAGAACCGTATATGCGGCTGTTTTTGAGCGATTCTGCTGAAAAAACGACGTTTGCCCGGACTCGGTCGGATCCAGTGGAAATAGAGACAGACCTTGCCGGCCGGTATGGTTCCGGCAGCAGCCCAATTCACGAGCATAACATCCAGACGTCCGGCTGTGGACACAAAGATCCTGCCCGGTTGCCGTAACAGGGAAGCATACAGTGCAAACACCTGAATTTTGCGCAAACGGCGCTGAAAATAACGCTGAATTGTAGCGGTCTCTTCCAGATCCGGCAAGAGCGCATGTCGTGATACCCAGAGTTGCAAGGGGTAGCCCTGGCTGGCGTTACACAGACTGGCCACAAAGCTGTGGCAGTGGCCGGCTTGATCCTGCAACGTCGGCTCGATGATGTGTAAAGGCGCATTCACGACGTATTCAGCTTCCGAACTGTTGCGAGCAGAGTCTGCTGTAAAGACCGTTACGCGCCACCAACTCATGATGGGTGCCGCTTTCAACGATCATCCCTTTTTCAAGGACTACGATTTTGTCGGCATTCAACACGGTGGAGAGCCTGTGGGCAATAACAAATGTAGTTTTATTGTCCATCAGGTTCTCAAGTGCTCTCTGAACCATCTGTTCGCTTTCGGTATCCAGGGCACTGGTCGCCTCGTCGAGAATCAGTATGGGAGCGTTTTTGAGAATGGCCCGAGCTATACAGAGTCTTTGGCGTTGTCCACCCGACAATCTGACGCCGCGATCGCCGATACTCGTTTCATATCCGTTGGGCATGGCCAGGATAAAATCATGGGCAAATGCGGCCTGGGCCGCATTTCTGATTTCCTCGTCGGTAGCGCCGGGTTTTCCGTAGCGGATGTTATTCGCCACCGTATCGTGAAAGAGAATTGTCTCCTGATCGACGAGGGCAATGTGCTGCATCAGGCTGGCCTTGGTGATGTCGCGCACGTCGTGCGAACCGATCAGAATCTGGCCTGAGGTCGTATCAAAAAAACGTGCTATCAGGGAGACGAGTGTGGTCTTGCCTCCTCCGGAAGGGCCCACGATTGCGACAGTCTTCCCCGTTTCGGCCACCAGACAGACATTGTCAAGAATCAGGTCGTCGTTGTATTTGAAACACACATTTTTGAGCTCTACGCGATTGTCGGTTTGAGTCAGTGTATAACCGTTGGTTGCCTCAACGACTTCAGACCTGGCGTCAATTATTTCAAACACCCGCTCCGAAGCTCCAATGCAGCGCTGAGTATCATTGTAGGCGCCGATCAGTTTTTTGAGTGGTGAGTACACCAGGGCCATGGCGGTAATAAAGGAGAAAAATTCAGCGGCTGACATTTTGTTTGCCATGACCTTGATTCCCCCGTAATAAATGACCGCGGCAATACCGAGCGACGTAATTATTTCCATGATCGGGGAAGATAAGGAACTGTATTTAATCATTTTCTTCGTAAAACTGTAATACTTGAGATTTGCGCGGGCGAATTGATCGACCATGACGTTTTCAAGGGAAAAGGCCTTGACCACCTTGATGCCGCTCAGTGTCTCCTGCAGGATGCTGGCGAAATATCCGGCCTCCTCCTGCCCCTTGCGCGCGGTTCTTTTTATTTTTGAGCCGAGTAAATTGGCCGGATAAATCGTCAAGGGGATGACCAGTATCGAAATAATCGCAAGTTGCCAATCACGATAGAAGATGACTCCCAGCAATGAAACCAGCCCGATGAAGTCCCTGAAAACACCTGTTATTATCCCCCCGACCCCATCCTGCATCATGGCCACGTCATTGACGACGCGCGACATGAGTGAACCGGTCTGGTTGCGATGGAAAAACCTCAGGTCGAGGAAAACATTTTTTCTGAATATTTCGTTACGCACATCCTGCACGGCAAGCTGGGCAGCCGTTCTCATGAAGTAGTCATTCAGGTAGCGGCATGCAGCCCGAAAAATAAAAATGAGAATGATGGCCAGCGGGAGAATTGAAAAGATAAACATATCTTTTGTTACGAAGATTTTTTTCAACAGGGGCTCAACCATATATGCAAAGGCGGCGTCAAGTCCGCCATAGGCGGATGAAGCAATTCCCGCGATCAGGATTCGCCACCAGTAGGGCTTCATGTAGAGAACAAGTCTTTTAAATACGGGCACAGGTTGGTCCTTTAGATACTTTCAGATGTAATTGACGGGCAGCAACCAACACATCATCGACTGATACAGCTTTCATGCAGCGGTGATCCGTTGGGCATTCCCTTAACTTGCAGGGCGCGCACTCCACGCTCTTGCGGACGACAACCGCTTTATCGGAGTAGGGGGCGGTGCCGGTGTGGTCGGTGGAGCCGAAAATCGCCACGACAGGCACATCAAGGGCGGCAGCTACGTGCATCGGCCCAGAATCATTGGTAATGAAAAAATTGCAGCGGTTGATGAGCGCCATGAGTTCACGGACGGTGGTTTTGCCTGCTAGATTGAGGCACGAACTCATGTCAAGGCGACGTTCTATGTCCGCGGCCATGTCGGTTTCACCGGGCCCACCAAAGATAATGATTTTTGCCGACCATTCAGCGGCGAGCTTCTCGGCAACCTCGGCGAACCTTTCCGGGTACCAGCGTTTGGCAGACCCATAGGAGGCACCGGGGTTGATCCCAATGACAAAATCATCGTGTTCAACTCCACGCAACGAGAGCCGTTGCAGTGCACTTTGTTGCTCCTCGGGAAGGATACAAAGATGGGGTTGTGTTGCTTGTCCGCTGATGCCGAAGTGGCGTACAAGGTTCAGGTAATAGTTGACTTCATGGCCGTATGGCGGGTGATCGCCGGGGATGTAGCGGTCGCTGAGCATGAAACCGCGCCCATCACTGTTTTTGCCGAGCCGGACCGGGATGCCGGCCAACCAGGGAACAAGAGCTGAATTAAAGGAATTGGGCAGTACGATTGCAAGATCGAAGGAATGTTTTCTCACCTCTGACGCCAGTCGAAAGCGTCCCAGGATCCCGCGGTGCCTACCCTTCTGGTCGAAGGTGATTACCCGGTCGATCCACTCATGGGGTGAGAAAATCTGGGCCACCAGCGGATTCGCCAGTACCGTGATTTCAGCCTGGGGGAAGCTTTCACGGATGACGCCGATGGCCGGGGTGGTCATGACCGCATCACCAACCCAGTTGACGGCGCGGATCAGTATCTTGCGGATTGAATCACGATTGAAGGCTGTCATTAATCCTTGACCTTGTGGCTATCATGATGGGCTTCCATAGATGCAGTCTGAGCATCCGGCTCCTGTGGCTCGATTTTTTCAGCTGCATCCACCATCATGACGGGAATACCTTCCTTGACCGGAAACGCCAGACCGCAGGCTAGGCAGCGCAACGTACTGATTCCGTTATCGGGAATGAGGTGACCTTTGCAGACAGGACAGACGAGTATGTTCAACTGATTGTGCAGGACCATGGTTGCACCATGCTTCGACTCGATGGATTTGTAAGCGGAATACTATGACACAACAGAAGCAATTTTTGAAGCAAATTAGATGGGCTTTTCCCAAATCATGTTGACGCAGGTTCCGGCGAAATGATATGTTCTTGCGGTAAAAACAGCACCTTCCTGTCTTCATACCTTTGAAATTCTGTTTCCCGGGCGGTACACGTTACATGACAGAGCTGCAATCACCACAACCGGATTTCCGGGGATGCCAGGCAGCGCCGGTGGATGGATATGTCCGGTTCCAACATGGGGATTGCCATGTGGTGGCGTGTGAATGGGCTGCTCCTGCGATCCGTGGGGCACTTGCTCAAGGCACGCTCCATGAGTGGGCTGCTGCTCAGGATACGTGCGATCCGATGCGTGGCAGGGGCATCAGTTACGGGGTGATGCTGCCGGCTGGACCGGCGCTGCAATCCCAGACGCCCGTCGTCGTCAGACGCAACCGACATGGCGGGCTGTTTCGCTTTCTGACCGGCGAGTACTTCCTGATGCCGACCCGCGCCCCGTTGGAACTGGCCACAGCGTTGCGCCTGGCCGGGGCCGGAGTTGCAACTCCCCAGGTGATCGCCTACGCCGTATATCCTTTTTCAAGGTTTTTTGCTCGCAGCGATGTTATGACGCGCCGTTTGCCGGAGGGTGCGGATTTCCCCGATGTCTGGAGACGGGCAGACGCCTCTGGTCGTGATGCGCTTCTGCGGGCCGTGGCTCGGTTGCTGTGCGATCTTTCCAGGGCCGGAGCATGGCATGCCGACTTGAACCTCAAGAATATCTACATCGCTGGTCGAGCATCGGACGTGACCCCCTATGTGCTCGATGTCGACCGGGTGACGTTTCCCGGAGGAAAATGTGCCTCCCGCAACTTCCAGCGTTTGGCGCGTTCGGTGCGCAAGTGGCGCGATAAGTGGGGTCTGGATTTCACCGAAGACGCGCTAGAGCACCTGGCCGTCCTTGCACAGGAGAAAAACTGATGCGTGTTGCAACAGACCGGGTCTGTATTGTCATGATGAGCGCCGTGGGTGATTCGGTGCATGTACTGCCGGTACTGCATGCCCTCAAACGGGCCAACCCTGCCATGCAGGTGACCTGGATACTGCAGCCGGGACCGGCCACGCTGGTGCGCGGTCACCAGCTGGTTGATGAGATCATTCTTTTTGACCGCACTAAGGGAATTCGCGGCTTCCTTGCGGTTCGCGAACAGTTGCGCTCCCGGAAGTTTGATCTTGTCCTGGATCTGCAGGTGTATTTCAAGGCGAATATCGTCACCTCATTTGTCAACGCCACCGTAAAGCTTGGCTTCGACTTCGCCCGCGCCCGCGATCTTAACTGGCTGTTTACTACCCACCGCATTCCGCCCCATGCCATGCAGCACGTACAGGATCAGTACCTTGAATTTTGTGACTGGCTGGGAGCGCCGACCGCGCCGGTCACCTGGGGGCTCGGGCCATGGAACGACGAGGAACGGGACTGGCAGAAGCAGTTTTACGCGCGTTTTGACCGGCCGGCTGTGCCGATTGTCGTTGCAACCAGCAAACCTCAGAAAAACTGGCTCCCGGAGCGGTGGGCCGAGGTTTGCGATGTCCTGTACGCCGATTTCGGGTTGCAGCCGATTCTGGTGGGGGGGCGTTCGCCATTTGAAGTGGAGTGTGAGCGGATCATCATGGAGCAGGCAGAACACGCTCCGGTGAGTGCCCTGGGAAATGGCGGATTACGCGGTCTGGTGGGGATTCTGGAGGGGGCTGCGCTGGTCATCTCGCTGGACACCGGTCCGTTGCACATAACGGTTGCGCTTGATCGGCCTGTTGTTTCCCTGATGGGATATTCCAACCCGAAACGGGTTGGTCCGTACCGTAAATTCGGAGATCTGCTGATTGATGCCTACGGTGATCCGGGTGAAGATTACCCGGTTTCCATGGAGAACCGTCCCGATCGAATGCAGCGGATCACCGTGCGTGATGTTATTGAAAAAGTTCAGGTCTGGCGTGAACGCTATCCGGCCTGAATCCCCCTGTAGGTCCCCTATCCCGCGCCTCTGACATGAAGAGAGGCGCGCAGTTCCCCAGCCGGTTGTCAATCACCTCAAACCGGTCCCGCATGACTCTTTATCGTTGCCATCTGAACTTGTCGAGTGGTGTTCCCCAAGCACCCTGGCCAGCATTGTCTCCAAGGGGGCGGGGTCGTCGATGGCCAGATCAAGCCTGGCCAGAAGCGTTCTTGCGGCCAGATTCTCCGGCATCTGCTTCAACTTGACCCCATCCTTCTCCGTGGTAACAAGTGTATCCGCACCGCTTGCTTCCATTGCGCCGGCCAGCTCGGCAATTCGGGAACCATCGTAGGAAACGTGGTCGGGAAAGGCGACTGTGGACACCAGATTCACTCCCTGTGAATGCAGACCCTCAAAGAAGTTTTGAGGTTCGGCTATGCCGGCAAAGGCAAGTGCCTTGCGATCCCTGAGGATCCCAAAGGGAAATGGGGTGCCTCCTTTTAGGGGCAGGGCGTCACGGAGGGTGTGACGTGCTCGGCAGGATGGTTTGCCTCCGATGGCAGGAACGGCGGGGGCTCCTTTGGGACAGCGGGTATGGATATGAATGTCGGCCCGTTCCGCGGCTCGTCGCGGCTCCCGCAGCAGACCGGCCGGCAGGGTCCGACCGTTGCCAAATGGGCGGGAGTGGTCCAGCAGCAGGATGTCCAGATCGCGATGGAGCCGAATATGCTGGAAACCATCATCCAGCAGAAACACATCCGGGGAAAGCTTTTCCAGGGCCAGCATGCCGGCGGCATGGCGATCACTGCCGATCACCACCATCAGCCCCGCAACCGTACTGGCCAGGAGATAGGGTTCATCGCCACACTGCCATGCCTCCAGCAACGTCTGCTGCCCATCGGACACAATGGCGCTCTGTCCCTCCAGCGTGCCACCGTAACCTCGCGAAAGGACAGCTACTCTCAGCCCCTGCGACAGCAAGCGCCGCGCGATGAAGGCTGTGACCGGCGTCTTGCCGGTTCCGCCGACGGTGATGTTGCCGATTGATATGACCGGACGGGGCAGTTTTCTGGTTTGCAATGCCCCACTCCGGTAGAGTTGGCTCCGCAGGGCTTGTGCCAGGGAGTACATCGCTGCAAAGGGGGTCAGAATCGCCAGCAGCAATTGATCCGGGAGGCCGTTTCTGGAGCCCCTTGCCAGTTTGCGCCAGTATGTGTGAAGTGTGCTGTTCATAGATAGCGTGCGATGAATTCCAGGTGGCGCTCGGTTGCGCCGCCATTTTCCCGCATCATCCGTAGGCCATTTTGCCCCAGTCTGCGTCGTTGGTCGGGGTCGTCAATCAGGCTCTGTAATGTCCCGGCCAGATGTTGCGTTGTAGCGAACTGGAGACCGGCATCATAGGTCAGCACGAGTGCGGCGATCTCGCGGAAGTTCGACATGTGCGGTCCGAAAATGCTGGGGACACCCACCGAAGCCGGTTCCAGCAGGTTGTGTCCTCCGATGGGCATCAGGCTGCCGCCGACCAGGGCCAGGTCCGCCAGGGCATACTGCGTCATAAGCTCGCCAACGGTGTCCAGCAACAAAACCTCTCCCGAACGAAATGGTCCGGCTCCGGGTGTTTCCAACTCCGTGCGGCAGCGGAACCTCATACCGGTCCGCTCCAGAAGCGCGGTGATCTCGGGTTTTCGTTGGGGGTGGCGTGGGGCAAGAATCAGCAGCAGGTGGTCATATTGCACGAGCAAGTCCCGATAGGCGTAAAGAATCAACTCCTCCTCGCCGGGATGGGTACTGCCTGCGGTAATGACAATCAATTCGTCGGGGATGTTGAAACGCCTTCTGAGAGCTGCTTTCTCAGCTTCACTGATCCGATGAAAGGGAATGTCATATTTGAGGTTGCCGGCCACCACCACCCTTTCAGGATGTGCTCCGATGGCTATGATCCGCCCACGGACCGTCTCTGACTGCATGCACAGGGTTGAAAAGAGTTGCAGCGCATGGCTAAAAAACCAGCGGAATCTGAGATACCGTTTGAAGGATCGATCCGAAATCCTGCCATTTGCCAGAAGCAGCGGGATAGAGCGCCGTGCCGCCTCACGGGTAAAGTTGGGCCAGATCTCGGTTTCCATGATGATGATCAGCCGTGGTCTTACGTCAGCCAGCACCCGACGCACTGCCGGCAGGAAGTCAAAGGGAAAGTAAATGCAGAGGTCTGGTTCCGAAAACCCCGCAGCCATAGTTTTGCCGGTTTCGGTGGTGGAGGATACGACAAAGGCATGATCCGGGTAGCGGGAACGGAGCGCTCTGAGCAGCGGTCGGGCGGCAATGGCTTCCCCTACGGAGACGGCGTGCAGCCAGATGACGGGGCGTTTGCCGAGTTTGGCCAGATCCGGGCGTGGTATCCGGCCAAAGCGCTCGGCCAATGCCAGCGGCCAACCAAGCTTGATGGAACGGTAGAGATTGAAGAGCAGGACCGGAACAAAAAGAACAAGCCAGAGTATGTTGTAGATCAGGTAGAACATTGCTTCGGCGAGGGGGAGGATGGTTCGGCGGATACCTGGTCGAGCCTCAGCAGGGTTGCCAGGATCAGGGCTGTCATATACACCATACCGAATGCCCAGAGGGTGTCACTCAGGAAGTGCCCCCCCTGGCTAATGCGGGCAATACTCATAAAAATTCCAAATATGACCCCACCCGTCAACCAGGCGCGGGCGCGACGTTTGTTCCTGTGGCGATAGATGAAATAGGGGGCAATCATGTAAAAGGCTGCTGCCGCATGACCGGAAGGGAAGGAGCGCCCCTGGCCGCTGATCCCCTTTTGCCATGGTTGCAGAAACGTCTTTTTGCCCTCGAACTGAATTATCTCGCGCGGTCGTGGACGACCCCAGCCATCTTTGAAGACAATATTGACCAGCAGGCCGGGGCCCAGGGCCAACAGCAGGGCCAAGAAGATGCCGCCTCGAGCCCAGTGGCGCCAGGTTGGCCATCTCAGGGAGGCTACCGCTGCCATCAAGCCGGCAGATGCCAAAAGTATTGCCGGGAATCTGTCAATCAGATAGAGGCAGTTCCAAGGAAAGCGGCTGCCAAGCGGCCAGGTTCCTTTTAAATAAAAAAGTGACGAAACAGCCAGATCAGCCCCGCTTACTGCAATCAAGGCGGTTGCCACCAGGAGTGGCCCGCAGACAAGAATCAGCTCGCGCCAGAAACTACGCTGCATCGGCAGGCTCCCCTGCCCTCTTCCAGCGACGATGGACCCAGTACCAATCTCGCGGGTGGGCACAGATAAAATCTTCCAGATGGCGGGATAACGCCTGGATATCATGCTGTATGCCGGTTTTTGACATGTCGCCGGACAGTTCGAATTCCGGCAGAATGGTGATCACATGATGGTCCTGTTCGCGGTGGATAAAGGCAGGAATGAGAGGTACACCGGTTTTTTGTGCAATAACGACCGGAGCCTTTGAGGCCCAGGCTCTCCTGCCCAGTACGTCGATCAGGATGCCTTCGTCCACAACCACCGCCTGGTCGGCAAGAATACCGATGACCCCCTTTTTCTTCAATACGCCGATGATTTGTTTCAGGGAGCCTTTCTTGTAGATGACGCTGTTTTTGTAATGCATGCGCATCTTTTCAACCATGGTATTGAGATAGGGGTTATCCTGCCGACGGGCCAGAACTGACATGCTGTCGTTAAACAGACGATTAAAGGCCAGCGCTACCAGTTCCCAATTCCCACAGTGGCCGGTGACAAAAACGAGCCCCCTGTTTTTTGCGTGCGCCAGATCATAGTTTTCACGTCCCCGAACCTCAATGTTGTCGATGATGCCGTTCCCCTTTCCGTGATACAAACGGCAGGTTTCCACCAGGGACATGCCCAGGTGGATGAAGGTTTCTCGGGCGATCTCCTCGGGGGTTTCCCATGGATGGGACCATGCCGGATGACGCTTCATATAGGGCAAGGCCTGACGGATGTTGTCGATGGCGATCTTGCGCCGCTTGGCCAGCAGCCATTGCATGATCAGGCCAACACGACGGCCGACTGAACGGATACGCTTCTCGGGTATGGCTGCCATGGCCAGGGTGAAGAAATAAAATGCAATTATTTGTAATATCCACAGGACCGGTTTCATGGATTATCCACCAGTGACAGAATCAGCTGTGCCACGTTTCGTGATGCCCCTCCACATTCCAACTTGGCGCGTACCGTGTCAAGCTGGAGCCTGATCGCGTTCCCGTAGTCGAGATCAGTGAGTAGGGCAATAATTTCGTCCGCGATGTTCCGCGGACTGGCCTGGTCCTGAATCAGTTCCTTCACCACGGTCTTGCCTGCCACAATGTTGCAGAGCGCGATATTGTCAACCTTAACCAGTCGTTTGGCCATCTGGTAGGTGAGGGGAGAGACTTTGTACATAACCACCATGGGAGTACCAACCAGGGCGATTTCCAGGGTAACGGTACCGGATACGGAAATAATTGCATCGCACGCGCGGATTAGATCGTGGATGCGTTCCCGGGTGACGATAACGTCAAGGCCTGCTCCCCTCAGATGGGTTGTTATTTCTTCCTCGCGCAAGGTGGAAGCCAGCGGCAGAACAAATTGTAGTTCGGGATACTGTTTTTTTAACAGACCTGCAGCAGCGGTGATCACCGGCAGCAGTCGCTGGATTTCGCTACGGCGGCTTCCGGGAAAAAGACCGACAACCTTCCGGGATGGATCAAGACCGAAACTGGCTGCGGCATCAGTGTGGTTTAGCCTGACATCCACCAGGTCGAACAGTGGATGGCCAACAAAGGAAACCGGTACTCCGGCGCGCTGGTAAAAGGGAACCTCAAAGGGGAAGATCACCGCCATGTGGTCCACCAAGCCCGCGATCTCACGCACACGTCCCTGCCGCCAGGCCCAGATTTGGGGACTGATGTAGTAAAGTACCCTGACTCCTGCCCTGCGGGCAACTTTGGCCAGACGGAGATTGAAACCGGGATAATCGATCAGGACCAGAAGGTCGGGAGGTGAGTGGAGCAGTATCTTCTTAAGCTTAAGGAAGGCGGATGCGATAACGTCCGAATGTTTGAGAACCTCCACCAGGCCAACCACGGCCATGTCAGCCGAGTCCACCAGGGTCTCGACTCCGGCTTCGCGCATGCGATCACCGCCAATGCCCAGAAAACAGAGATCCGGTGAAAGCGAGCGCGCTTCAGCTACGAGGTGAGCGCCATAGATGTCACCGGAGGCCTCACCCGCCACAATCATGACCCGTCGTTCGGACAAATGTTCAGAGCTCAACCAGTGCCTCGGCGATGGTTGCGGCGACCAGCCGCACGGATTCTTCCGGCATCTCTGGATAGATCGGCAGTGACAGACAGCGTTTGGCGGTGTGTTCCGCCACCGGCAGGATGGTTTCAGTGTATGCGTCGGCAAAAACGGACTGCTGGTGGAGCGGGATCGGGTAGTAAACCGCAGATGCGATGCCGGCTTGGGACAGTTTTGCCATGATAGCTTCCCGGTGATTGGTCAGAACGGTGTATTGGTGGTAGATGTGGAGCCCATTACCATCAACGATAGGCACCTGTACCAGGTCCCAGAGCAGCTCCGAGTAGAGCTGGGCAACTTTCCGGCGGCCACGGTTGAATTCATCGATGTGCCTGAGTTTGACGCGCAGTATGGCGGCTTGAATATCGTCGAGTCTGCTGTTGTAGCCGATAACGCTGTGATGATAGCGTTCCCGGCTGCCGTGGCTGCGCAGGACCCTGATCCTGTCAGCCATGTCATCCGATTCGCAGGTGATCAGACCGCCATCACCGTAACAGCCGAGATTCTTGCTGGGGAAAAAGCTGTAGCAACCGGCGCTACCCAGTGTCCCGGTTTTCCTGCCACCTGCCGTTGCGCCGAAGGATTGGGCGCAGTCCTCGATCAGCAGCAGGTTGTGCCTGTCGCATATCGCCATTATGGCGGTCATGTCAGCTGGTTGCCCAAAGATGTGCACCGGAATGATCGCTTTGGTTCGCGGTGTGATGGCTGCTTCAATCAGGTGGGGATTGATGTTGAAGGTTTTGGAATCGATGTCAACGAAGACCGGTGTTGCGCCGACATAGCAGATCGCTTCGGCCGTGGCGATAAAAGTAAAGGTTGAGGTAATAACCTCATCACCCGGCCCGATACCGGCCGCAAGGATCGCCAGATGCAGCGCATCGGTGCCCGACGCAACGGCCACGGCATGTTTAGCTCCCAAGTAATCGCCCGCTTCCTGTTCAAAAGAGCTGACGTTGGGGCCGAGAATGAACTGAGTGCTTTCCAGTGCATCCAGAACAGCACGGTCGATGTCGCCTTTCAGGTTGTGGTACTGTGTTTTTAAATCCACCATCGGAATCATGAAAATCTCCTGCCAAGGCTGGTGTTGATGGTTAGGGCTGTGGACAGCGCCATTCGCCCGTCCTGGCCACTTACCAGCGGCTGCGAGTGAGTGAGGATAGCTGAAATGAACGATTCAATTTCACTGCGCAATGCATCCGCCTCACCAAGTTCACGCTCCTCGATCTTTACGTTGGGAATGCCGGGAAAAATCTCGCCATTCCCCTTTTGGGCTACCAGCAGTTTGCGGTTTTGAAAATCGAGGGTTATGTAGGCATTGTGCTGGAAAATACGCATCTTGCGTTCACTCTTCAGGCTGATGCGGCTGGCAGTGACGTTGGCAACGCAACCGTTCTCGAAGAGGATACGGGCATTGGCGATGTCTTCCTCACCGGTGAATACCGGTGCGCCGATGGCATCGACTCGCTCCACCGCAGATTTTACAATGTGCTGGATGATTTCTATGTCGTGAATCATCAGGTCGAGCACCACATTGACGTCGGTACCGCGTGGCTTGAACGGGGCGATGCGCACCGATTCAATGAAACGCGGTTCCTGAAGAATATTGTCCAGAGCCATCAGCACCGGGTTGAAACGCTCAAGATGGCCGACCTGAAACACCAGGTTCCGGGCGTGCGCCAAGGCAATCAATTCGTCTGCTTCTTCAATGGTTACGGTAATCGGTTTTTCAATCAGCACGTGTACGCCAGCAGCCAGAAAATCCCTGGCAACGGCGTGATGGAACTGGGTGGGAACGGCAACACTGACCGCATCAACTTTTCCGATCAGTTCACGGTGGTCGAAGTAGGCGGTGGTGCCACGTTCTTTGGCAATCTCCCTGGCCCGTTGCGGGTTATTGTCCACTACACCGATCAGTTCCACATCGGCAATGGCCGAGTATTTCTGGGCGTGGAAATTGCCCAGATAGCCCACACCGATAACAGCCACCCGTAACAAAGCGGAAGTCGTTTTCCGCTGCTCATGTGCAGAAAACGACTTCGTAGACACAGACATCCCGTTTGTCGGAGACTGCGCACTCATCCGCGGCAGATGCCCCGTTCCGAGCGTTCTATGAATGCCAGCAGATAATCGACTTCAGGGCAGGCGCTGACCTCATTTTTTATGCGTGCGATGGCATCGGGCAATTTCAGGTTGGCCATGAACAGGGTTTTATAGGCTTTTTTCAAGTTGCTGATGGCTTCGTCTGAAAATCCACGCCGTTTGAGTCCGATCAGGTTGAGGCCGCGCAGTTTTGCATCCCGTTTGCCGGTGGTGGCAATGGCGTAGGGGATGATATCCAGACCAACCATGGTACCTCCACCGATCATGGCATAGGCGCCAATGGTGGAAAACTGGTGTACGGCAACCAGTCCGCCCAGGATGACGTTGTCCTCAACCGTGACATGACCGGCCAGAGTCGCCACATTGGCCATGACGACACCATTTCCGATGCGACAGTCGTGGGCAACATGGGAGTAAGCCATGAACAGGTTGCCATTGCCGATCACGGTTTCGGCATGGCCGGTGACCGTTCCGCGGTGGATGGTGGCGAATTCGCGGATAATGTTTTTGTCGCCAATGCGGGTCCAGGTCTCTTCATTTCGGTATTTCAGATCTTGAGGCGCTGCTCCAACGGAGCTTTGGTGGAAAATCTGGTTGTGTTCGCCAATCGTGGTCCAGTCACCAATCACGGCATGTGGACCGACCTTTGTCCCTGAGCCGATGGTGACCTGTTTACCAATGATGGCGTAGGGGCCAACCTCGACGTCCGCTGCCAGTTGTGCGCTGCTGTCAATGACCGCGCTTGGATGTATCATGGGTTTCTCCCCGAATTAAAATCAAAAGATTGTGAGAATGTCTCAGGTTGCCGCATCCGCAAATGTTGCCTTGAGTGCTGCTTCGGTAACCAGTGTGTCAGCCACATACGCTTTTCCATTGACGCCCCATATGCCGCGCCGGTTGAGGGTGGTCTCAATCTCGATGCGCAGCTGGTCCCCGGGGAAAACCGGCTTGCGGAACTTGGCGCTGTCGATTGACATGAAATAGCTGACTTTTTTCTTGGTTGTGTCGTCGGAAGCAAGGTAAGCCATGATTCCGGCAACCTGGGCCATGGCTTCAACGATCAGCACGCCCGGCATGACCGGGTGGCCGGGGAAGTGTCCCTGAAAAAAAGGTTCGTTGATACTCACGTTTTTGATACCCACGCAGCGTTTGCCATGCTCCAGTTCTATAATGCGATCAACCATCAAAAACGGGAAGCGGTGCGGCAGTATTTTCATGATTTCGTTGACATCCAGTAACATAGATCCCCCTTTTATGTTGTTAGTGTACGACGCTATGCCTCTGTGCGCTGTACTTCCAGTTCAGCGATTCTCTTCTCAAGGGCACTGATCGTTTTGCGCAGTTCAGGCAGGCGAGGCACGATCGCCATGGCCTTGAGCCAATCCTTGTGCGGCATGATCGGTGTACCGCTGAAGCCCCCATTGGCGGGTACCGAGTTGGGCACACCGGACTGGGCTCCGATCATCACGTTATCACCGATGGTGAGATGTCCCGCAACGCCGACCTGGCCGGCCAGGGTGACATGGTTGCCAACCTTGGTGCTTCCCGAGATACCGACCTGGGAGACGATCATGCAGTTCTCTCCGATCTGGCAGTTGTGCGCTATCTGAACCAGGTTGTCCAGCTTTGTGCCGCGCCTGATCAGGGTTACTTCCAGAGCGGCCCGGTCGATACAGCTGTTTGCGCCGATCTCCACATCATCTTCGAGCACGACAATACCGATCTGAGGTATGGCATAGTAGCCTGCTCCATCGGGAGCATACCCGAAACCGTCACTGCCGATAACCGCGCCGGGTTGAATGACACAGCGACTGCCGATGCGACAGCGCTCCCTGACCACAGCGTTGGCATGGATGACCGTGTCGCTGCCGATGGTGACACCATCATAGATGACTGCGCCGGGATGGATAACCGTGCGGTCTCCTATGGAGACGCCATTTCCGACAATTGCGCCGGGATGAAGGGTGATGTCACTGCCCAGGGTAACAGTGCTTCCCAGGCTGGCTCCATCCATGACCCCTTGTGGCGCAGGCTTGCGGACATAGAAGAGTGTCAGCAGTTTGGCAAATGCCAGATAGGGGTTGGTTACCTCTATGACATTACGACCGTAGGACTCCCCTCCGGGGGCCATCAGGACGGCTCCGGCGCCTGTTTCGGCAACCTTTGCAGCGTACTTCGGGTTTGCCAGAAAGGTGATTTTATCTGAACTGGCGGATTCAAGGGGGGCCAGGCCGTTTATCCGGCAGGTCTCGTCGCCCCGCACTTTGCCGCCAAGGTGCTCAGCCAGTTCCTTGAGTGTTTTTGAGTTTTGCATGATGTCGTCCTGTCGCCGGTTATTTTTTTCGGTTTGAGTTGAACAGTTTGAGTACTTCATCGGTCAGATCGGCTTTTTCATCGGCAAAGAGCATGTTTTCATTCTTGACGAAGATAAAGGTATAGCCATTCTTTTTGCCGAATTCCTGGACAACTTTTTCCATTCCCTCCAGGATCTTGCGGGTAAACTCCTCGTCCTTGCCCTGCAGCTCTTCCTGGGCGTCCTTGGTGAAACGCTGGAATTCTTTCAGTTTCTGCTGGTAATCCTTTTCCTTTGAAGCCCGGGCCGATTCGGCCAGCAGCATGCCCTGTTTCTCCAGTTCTTCCTTCAGACGTTTCAATTCTTCCTGGCGGGCATTGATTTCATCCTGATACTTCTTGAGTCGCGCTGACAGCTGTTCTTTGGCTTCCTTGCCCGTCTCGGAGGTGTTGATTGCCCGTTGCATATCGATATATCCAATTTTCTGGGCGGCCTTGACGTCTGTTGCAAAGGCGGTTCCGGCGGTCATGCCGCTCAAAAGAACTGCTGCGAGAATAAAACGTTTCATACTGAATGTCTCCTTTTTAGAGATAGATGAGGTTAGCCCAACGAGGGGTAGCATTTTGGTTCGATATCTTCCGCCAAAAGAGCTGAGAATGCAATTTGCTTTTTTACTAGAACATGCTGCCGATGGCAAATTCGAAACGGCCGCTTTTGGTGTCAATGCCATTGCGGGGGTTAAATGGAATGCCATACTCCAGACGCAGCGGACCGAGTGGAGACGCCCAGCGGACACCAGCGCCATAGCTCATCAGCATGGAGTTGAACAGCTTGCTGGTGTTGTTTTCGGCATTGCCATAGTCAAAGAACACGACACCTTTGAGGCCGGAGTCGCTCAGGATCGGAAAGGTGAACTCCACATTGCCGAAAATCTCTTTATCTGCTCCCAGATAGACCAATTGGGGTATGAGAGCGCCAAGTGCATCAGGAGTTGTTATTGTTCTTGTAGGACTTACCGTCCGGGATTTATATCCACGCAGCGAGGAGATGCCACCCAGGTAGAACTTTTCATCGATCGGTATCAGTTTGCCCACATCCTGGATATACCCCAGACCAAATTTGGTGGAGAAGATGATACTCTTTTTGTAGAGCGGATAAAACCAGGTATGGTCGGTGGTGTACTTGACGTACCTGTTGTCGCCCCCCAAACCGGCGTATTCGATGGAGAGGTTGTTGATAAAACCGGTGCTGGGATCAAGACGGTAGTCGGTGTTGTTATGGGTGATGCTGGCCAGGATCGAACTGGTCGAGGTGGAGCCGAGCGGAAAGTTGACCGGGTCTCGGTCGTTCAACGTTTTATAGCCTGTTTGAGGATCATAGAGATCCCTTATCTCGTACTTGTACATGAAAAAGGTGCTGATATCGTCATTGATCGGGTAACCGGCCTTGATGTCTCCCCCGGTAACCCTGCGGCTGTAGTCGAGATAGTCACGCTCCGAACGGTAAACGTCAGCGCCCAGGGTCCATTTTGTGTCGAGAAAGTAGGGATCGGTCAGGCCAAGCGAATAGGTCTGCGACTTGCCGCCGATAGAGCCGGACAGGTTGGCTTTCAGCCCCAGACCCAGAAAGTTGGTCTGCTGGACCGAACCCTGTCCGATGATGCCGTCAAGAGAGCTGTAACCACCACCAATACTGAAGGTGCCGGTTGATTTTTCCTTGACCTCTACATTGACGTTAAGTTTGTTTGCGGCGCTGCCCTTGATCGTGGAGATATTGGCTTCTTCAAAAAAACCGGTGTTCATCAGGTTCTGCTTGCTTCGCTTCATGCCCGTGGCACTGAAAAGTTCCGCCTCGGTGACCCTCATCTCACGACGGACAACCTTGTCGCGGGTTTTGGGGTTTCCGGAGATGGAGATTCGTTCAATGGAGACCAGCTCACCCTTTTCCATATCAAAGGTGACGTCAACAATCTTTTTTTCCGGATCGGCTTTGGTGAGCGGATTCGCGTTTGCAAAAGCGTATCCCTTGTCACCGTAACGGTCGGTCAGAGTGAAAATGTCAGAGCGCATGGTTGCTCGACTGAAGATGGCTCCCCGTTCCGACTTCAGCTTTTTGCGCAGTTCCGAAACCGGTTCAAGCAGGTCACCCTTGAAATCGATATCACCGATACGGAACTGATCTCCCTCGGTGATTCCGATTCTGACCTCCAGCGCATTTTTTGTATCGTTCATCCTGACAGTCGGTTCCCCTACCTTGATGTTGATATAGCCGTTGTTCAGGTAATGATCGGTGATGATCAGAGCATCGTTTCTCAGTACCTCATCCTTATAGGTTCCGGCGTTTGTAAGCCAGGAGAGAAACCACTTTTCCTTGGTCTCCATCAGGCCGCGAAGTTTACGGTCACTGAACGACTTGTTGCCGTCAAAACGGATTGTACTGATCAGGACCTTCTGGGATTCGACAATCTTGAACGTCACCACCGTTTCCGACGGGGTTCGCTCCCTCACCAGCGGCGTGACTTCCGCAAGGTAATACCCCTCGTCATGGTAGAGTTTCTTTATTTTGGCGATACTCTTGTTCAGATCTTTTGTGGAGAAGATGGTGTCCTTGCGGAGTTCAAGTCCATCCTTGCTGAGCTTGTCGGTGGACAACTCCTTGTTCCCCTCGAACCTGATCTCGCGGACAACCGGTTTTTCAAGGACGGTATAGATCAGTACCGTTCCCTTGGCCGACTCCTCGGTTGAAACCTGGACATTCAGGAAATGCCCGAGTTTGTGAATGGAGCGGAGATCGGCGTCGGTTTTGTCACTGTAAAGGGTGTCGCCGACCTTCAGCTTGATGGCGTTGAGAATGACCGATGACTCAATACGCCGGTTGCCTTTGACGGAGATCTCGCTGATTTTCTCGCCTTCGGCAAAAACCGCTCCTGCCAGCGCACAGTGCAAGAAGAGTACAAACATGAGTATGAATGATGATATGGGCAAGTTCCCCTCGCAAAATCGAAATTATTCCAGCTTTCCATCTATCAAATGTACGGTGCGACCCATGGCGGCGGCCAGACGCTCGTTATGGGTAACCACCACCAGCGACAAGCCATGTTTCTGTTGCAGTTCTGCCAGCAGGGCGTGGACGCCGTCGCTGGTTTTCATATCCAGGTTTCCGGTCGGTTCATCCGCCAAAAGTAACTCTGGAGATAACACCAGTGCACGTGCTATGGCAACCCGCTGCTGTTCTCCCCCGGAAAGCTCTCCGGGGCGATGGGTCAGGCGGTGCGATAGTCCCACATCGGTCAACAGCTCTTCCGCCATGGCAGATGCTTTTTTCCTGGGGATCCGCGCAATCAAAGCGGGCATCATCACATTTTCCAGCGCGCTGAATTCGGGCAGCAGGTGGTGGAACTGGAAAACGAATCCGATACATCTGTTGCGAAACAGAGCCAGGTCACGGTCATTCTTGTGAAAGATATCATCGCCCCTGAAGAGCACCGTTCCGCCTGAGGGGCGATCCAGTGCTCCCAACAGGTGCAGCAGGGTGCTCTTTCCGGCGCCTGATGCTCCCACCAGGGCGGTGGTGGTTCCCACTTCCAGATCAAGATCGATACCGTTCAGGACATCAACCCGGTGGGAACCGCTGGCATAGCTTTTGGTTAGTCCCCGGATCTCCAGCAGGCTATTCATAGCGCAATGCCTCGGCCGGAAGCATGCGCGACGCCTGCCATGCCGGGTACAGCGTGGCGATGAAGGAGATCAGCACTGCCGTAATCGAGATCAAGGCCACATCGGATGGCACCACCAGTGAGGGAAAGTGGTCCAGGTAGTAGATATCCTTGCTGAAGAAGTTCTGGCCGGTGATTTTCTGGATTACGTCTATGATCGGTTCAAGGTTGAGGGCGACCAGCAGTCCCGAGGCAACTCCCAGAAACGTGCCGATGACACCTATGATCAACCCCTCCATGACAAAAATTTTCATAATACTGTTGCCGGTGGCGCCCATGGATTTGAGGATGGCGATATCCCGTGTTTTTTCCATTACCACCATAAACAGTGTGGAGGCAATACCGAAAGCAGCGACGAGAACGATCAGGGTCAGGATGACAAACATGACGACCTTTT
Organism: Desulfuromonadales bacterium; assembly: GCA_013377095.1. GTDB lineage: Bacteria > Desulfobacterota > Desulfuromonadia > Geobacterales > Pseudopelobacteraceae > Pseudopelobacter. Next base: position 58,173 of record JACAAY010000004.1, on the reverse strand, counting down.
CCGTTTTAAGCGCAAAGAGGATGTTTCGGTTCATCTGCATCCAGTCACGGGCAGAGTAACCGGGACCAAGGGACTGGTTTATGCTGCGAGCCAGTTCCCCGGTGTGATAGACATCCTTCACCCTGAGCTGGATGCCGGTTACCGTATCTCCCAGATCGAAGAAAAGTTGTGCCTGTGACAGGCTGACATACGCCAGGGTCGAATCGTACTCGAACATGCCGGTGTTGAAGATGCCCGAAACCCGGAAGGTCTTCATCTTGGGGATCATTCCCAGCGGTGTGATATTTCCCATGGGTGAAATAACGTTGATTTTATCATCCACCAGGAGATTGAGGTGTTTGGCCAGTTCTTTGCCGATCAGCAGCCCCGGTAGCGCAGCAGCGCCGTCCGAAACTTTCGGATCAAGGGAGTCCATGTTTCCCTCAACGATGGAACGGCTCAATCTGGTGACCTGGCGGTCGGACGGGACATCGATACCCCGCAGAACAACACCGGAAACATTTTTTCCCGAGGAGAGCATGACCTGGTTATAGATGAAGGGGGTTGCGGCTGATACCCCCGGCATGGCCGTGAGACTTTGCATCACCTGCCGGTAGTCGTCCATGGGGATGCCGTTGCGGATTACCACCACATGGGCATTGGTGCCAAGTATTTTTTCCTTGAGGTCTTCTTCGAAGCCGGTCATTACCGCCAGTACCACAATCAGCGCCATGACACCCAAGGCAACTCCGGCAGTGGAGATGACGCTGATGATCGATATGAAGGTTGATTTGCGCTTTGCCTTCAGATAGCGCAGACCGATAAAGAGTTCGAAGGGCATGGTGAGGCCGGGGTCAGGGACGTGGGACGTGGGAACGGGGACCAGTAAAAACACTTACCGGTTTCCGGTTCCTGGTTCCCGGTCCCTAATCCCGTTTCTCCTTTCGCAACTGCGGAAACAGGATTACGTCGCGGATCGAGGCCGAGTCGGTCAGCAGCATCACCAACCGGTCAATGCCGATGCCTTCACCTGCGGTGGGTGGCAGGCCGTATTCCAGCGCACGGATGTAGTCCTCATCCATGTAATGTGCTTCTTCATCGCCTTTGGCCTTTTCGGCGACTTGGGAGAGGAAACGCTCCTTCTGATCAACCGGATCATTCAACTCGGAAAAGGCATTTGCTATTTCCCGGCCACCGATGATCAGCTCGAAACGATCAACGATCTCAGGGTTGTTGTCATTTTTGCGGGAGAGCGGCGACACCTCGGTTGGATAGGCGGTGATGAAGGTGGGCTGGATCAGCTTGTGTTCGGCCACCTCCTCGAAAATTTCCATCAGCAGCTTGCCGTAGCCGATATGCTCGGGAAGATCCAGGCCGATACTGCGGGCATACACCAGGGCCAGGTCACGGTCATCAAGTTTTTTTGCCTCAATATCGCCGTACTCCAGGATGGCATCCCGAACACTCAGTCGTCTCCAGGGGCGCTGGAAGCTTATCTCCAGCCCCTGATTTACAAAATCCAGTGTGCCCAGCACTTCCTGAGCCACGTGGCAGAACAGTTCCTCGGTGAAATCCATCAGGTCTTCATAGGTGGCATAGGCCTGATAAAACTCCATCATGGTGAATTCGGGGTTGTGGCGGATGGAAATACCTTCGTTTCTGAAGTTACGGTTGATTTCGAAAACCCGTTCCAAACCGCCCACGACCAGCCGTTTGAGGTACAGCTCCGGCGCGATGCGCAGGTAGAGCTGCATGTCCAGGGCGTTATGGTGGGTAGTGAACGGTCGGGCCGTGGCGCCGCCCGGAATCTGCTGCATCATGGGGGTTTCGACTTCGAGAAAGTCGCGGGCGGTCATAAAATCGCGGATCAGATTGATGATCCGGGAGCGTTTTATAAATATCCTTCGTGACTCGGGGTTGACGATCAGGTCCACGTAGCGCTGACGGTACCGTGTTTCCACATCGGTCAGGCCGTGGAACTTCTCCGGCAGCGGATGCAGCGATTTAACCAGCAGGCGGATATTTTTCACATGCAGCGACAGCTCGCCTGTTTTGGTGCGAAAGGGGAAACCTTCCGCGCCGATTATATCGCCGATATCGAAGGTCTCGAACGCAGCGAAGGCCTCTTCGCCGATCTCGTCCTTTTTGACGTACAGTTGCAGACGTCCCTTGCGGTCCTGAAGCTGGATAAATGCGGCCTTGCCGAATGAACGCCGCGCCAGGATGCGCCCGGCCACAACGAATATGTCGTCACTTGCTGCTATCTGTTCCTTGTCACCGTAGCTGCGGATGATATCTTCGGAGGTGTGTTGTTGTCTGAAATCATTGGGGTATGGATTAATGCCCGCTTCCCAGAGGGTGTCGACCTTGCGTCTTCTCTGGAGCAGCAGTTCGCTCAGTTCTTCCATTGTCGTTGAGGCCTTTCTTCATAAACAAGAGTGGGTAGTGGGGAAAGACTGCTAAAAATATCCCCGAAGCTCCGCCACGTCAAGTAAAAAAGGGGGACGGTCCGTAGGTGGTCCCCATTGTGTAATTTACTTATTTTACTCATCTTTTTTGCTGCGACGTTTTCGTGGAGCAGGTTTTTGTAGATCCGTCCCGGTCTCCGCAGTCGTAGCGGTCGGCGCCTGGATTTTTTTCGGAGCGCTGCGTCGGCGCGGTTTCTGCACGACTGGTGCGACATCCGTTGGCGCGGTTTCGTCTGCCGCAACCGGCGTTTCCATGGCAGGCTCAGTATGATCCGGTTCAGGTTTCTTCCTTGAACGCGGTGCCCTGGCTTTTTTCGGTTTCGCTGTCGTTGCCGGCGCCAACGGTGATTTGGCTGGACTCGCTTCTGTAGCAGGTTCAACCGGTGCGCTGTCATCGGAGTGCTGAATGTGCAGCGCAGGTGCTGCTGGTTCGATTTCAGCGGGTTCCGGGGGGACGGCTGCTGATTCTTCAGACACTGTGTCGAGAGTCGCCGGCTCAATGGGAGTGGCTTCCGCGATAAGCGGAGCGGAAGGTTCCGATCCCACTGCCGCAGGTTCCGTGGACTCGGGTGCGGCCGCGGCATCAGTTTCAGTAGTGGATTGAGCTGAATCGTCAGCGGTCTTGGATGGTTTGCGGCGGCGGCGCCTCCGCTTTTTTTGTGCTGCTCCGGATTCCGCTGTTTCCGCAGAGGCTTCTGTGGTTTCTGCCGCTTCTGCTGCTTCTGCCGTTTCGGGCTCCCGGTCTTCAGTGAACTCTGCAACAGACTTTTCCGTTGAAAGCTCATCAGGCTGCTCCAGCTGAGCAGCAGGTTCTCCAAGCGGTTTTTTCTTTTTGCGGCGACGTTTGCGCTTCTTGGTCCCCTCGGTAGCGGATTGCTCCGGCTGCTGCTCGCTCTCTTCCGTCGAAGTAGTCGCGGTCTTCAGGGGAGCGATGACGGCGACCTCTTCGTTCACCGGTTCGCTTTGCGGCAGATCTTCGGGTCGTATTTTTTCGCGTTTGATAATCTCAAGTTCCAGCTGGTTCATCAGAAGTGAGGTTTTGCCCTTGACATGCACCTCGATGTCATAATCATTTTCGATCTGGACCAATTCACGCTTCTTGCGATTGAGCAGGTAGTAGGCCACTTCCAGCGGCAGACCGCCATGGACTTCAGCCACGGTTCCCTTGGCTGCCGCGCCATGGATCTTGCGCAGAAAGGAGAGCGCCATGGCTTCAACCGACTTGACCTTGCCGCGCCCCTCGCAGTGGGGACATGCCAGGTGGATGGCGTCGTTCAGGGTCTTGGCAATGCGCTGGCGGGACATCTCCAGGATGCCGAAGTCGGAGATACGCCCCAGGTTGACCCGCGCCTTATCCATCTTGAGAGCCTGTTTGAGGGTCTTCTCAACTTCGTGATTGTGCTTCCGGTCACGCATATCGATGAAGTCGATCATGATCAGGCCGCCCAGGTCACGCAGGCGCAACTGGCGGGCCACCTCTTCGGCAGCCTCCATGTTGGTCTTGAAGGCGGTATCCTCAATGCCCCGTTCGCCGCTGGATTTCCCGGAGTTGACGTCGATGCTGACCAGAGCCTCGGTCGGCTCGATGATCAGCGATCCGCCGGAGGGGAGTGGTACCCGTTTTTCGTAGATTTGATCGATCTGTTCCTCGATCTGGAAGCGTGAGAAAACGGGACGTTTCTCCTTGTGCAGTTTGACCAGCTTTTCGCAGGCAGGCATGTTTTCGCGGAAGAACTCCCGTGCTTCGTTGTAGGCCTCCTTGCTGTCCACCACCACTTCATCTATGTCATCGGAGAAGTAGTCACGGATAAATCGGATAATCAGCCCCTTGTCGCGGTAGATCTCGCCGGCGCCCTTGATGTCCGCTGCACTTTTCTTGATGCTCTCGTACAGGGCCAGCAGGCTTTCCATGTCCTTTTGCAGCTCCTCCGGCGAACGTCCCACCGCCTGGGTTCGGACAATGTAGCCGATCCCTTCCGGGATCTGCATGCCGGCCATGACCTCCTTGAGATGCTTGCGTACGCTCTCCTGTTCTACCTTGCGGGAAATGCCGGTTGAGTCGCTGCCCGGCATGATCACCATGTAGCGCCCCGGAAGGGAAAGGTAGCTGGTCAGGGCCGAACCCTTGTTGTCGCGTTCGTCCTTTTCGACCTGCACGACCAGTTCCTGGCCGCGGCGCAACACCTCCTGGATACGGGGGCGCCGTTTGCGCTGATCTTCCGGCACATCGTCGCGCCACTGCCATAAATCGGGGTGCAATTCACCAATCTGAAGGAAGCCCGGTTTGGCGCGTCCGATATCCACAAAAGCGGCCTGCAACCCAGGCTCCACGCGCAGAACGACACCTTTGTAGATGTTTCCTTTGGTCTGTTCCTTGCCGCTGATCTCTATATTCAGCTCCATCAGGAGGCCGTCGTGTACTATGGCAACGCGGGCCTCCTCGGGGTGCATGACATTGATCAGCATTTTTTTACTTACTACCTTACCCATTGTTTATCTATCCCTTCCACATGGAATGAACTCCCATGGCTGTTTAAAAGTAATGAATTATAGAGATTTTTTAGCTGAAAGCAAAGAAAAAGGACGATAGCGGGGAAAATTGCGGCGTCGGGCAGCTCTTTTGGCGGATACACGAACGGCCTCCCGGATAACCGGAAGGCCGTGGTGATTCAGGACCCAACCTGGGTCGCCATGCTTCCGCTTCAGGTGAAGCCGGCGCCGGCCGTGCAGGCATAACAGTGATTGCCAACCGCGATCGGCGCACCCTGTTCCGGAAGTCTGGACAACTCCGAGATGTGCATTCGTTGCGCGCCATGGTGCAGGCCGGCTGCCAGATTAAAGTCGCAGTCGTAGAGAAAACCGTTCCAATCCACGGAGAGCAACGATCGGCACATCAGGCCGGACACGGCGGAGGGGTTGAAGCTTTCGGTAAGCTTTCGCTGGTATCCCTCCAAATTTCCCGACCGCTCCAGCCAGGTGTGAAATCGCCCCAAGGGGGAGTTGGCAAAGGTGAACAGGTTGCTAAAGGTAATGGCGTGGCGTCGCCCCAGATCCTGGCGGAATTTACGTTCGGCCTGGGCCTGGTTGGCCGGCAGAAAGGCCCCGCCAGGGTTGGCGACCAGATCCAGTTCAAGGCCGCTTCCGGGAACACCATAGCCGATCCGGTTCAGCTTTCCGAGCATGTCGATGCAGTGCCCCCACACGCCGCTGCCCCGTTGCGCCTCGGTCTGGGAGGCATTGGCCGCCGGAAGCGAGGCGGCGATGATGACACGGTGATCACGATACAGCTCTGGAAGCGCTGCCGCCCAAGGCTGCATCAGCGCGGTCAGATTGCTGCGCACGATCAGACGGGGCGTCAGAGGCGCCAGGGCCGTTATCAGGCGGGGCAGGTGCGGCGAAAGTTCCGGTGCGCCGCCGGTGATATCGACGGTGGCGAAGCTGAAGCGACGCGCGCAGGCAATGACATCATCCACCGTTTCGGCAGAAATGGTTTCGCTGCGACAGGGGCCGGCTTCCAGATGGCAGTGCCGGCAGGCCAGGTCACAGACCAGCCCCACATTGATCTGCAGGGTGGTGGTTTCGGCGCGGGTCAGTTCAAGGCCATGAAGTGTGAGTGTGTCTTGAAAGTCAGATCGGATCATTACGTTGCGATGAAAGTATGTTGTCGCAGGCGACTTGCTTTGCGATTGTTTGAGTCGGTCATGACAAAAAGTAAACGGAAGTTACTTCCGGCGTCAAGCAAGATTTCTGGAGGAGCTGTTTTCCGGGAGGCCGCTGGTGAACCGGTGAAGAGAGTGCCTTGCGTAGAATGTCACCTGGGGTTAGAGTATTAATGAGTCTTTTTGCCTTTTTTCTGACTCAAAGACGAACGGAACCACTTCAGAACTGTGGGTTGTAGGAATAGAGGGTGGCGCATGAACGTTCAAAAGGTATAATCGCATGCCGGAGGTAGGTGTATGGAAATGGAAAAAGGTAACCCTGATGTTTTGATAGTCGATGGGAGTGGGAAACCTTTGCTGGAGCAGTTGGGGGAAGAAAATCGACAGCTCCGTGAGGAAATTGTCCGCTTAAAGCAGGTGGAGGCGGCGTTGCGGGATCAGGACTATCGGTTGTCCGAAATTCTCCTCGGCTATCCGACCCCCCAGTTCGTTATCGACGGCAATCATCGTGTCGTATTCTGGAACCGGGCATTGGAGGCATATAGCGGGATCAAGGCGAGTGAGATCGTGGGGACGAACCGGCATTGGCAGGCGTTCTATTCCTCCGGGCGTCCCTGCCTGGCGGACTTTTTGGTCGATAACGCCGAAAATGGGATCGCCCTGTGGTATGAGGGTAAATTTTCCAAATCGAAGCTGCTGCCCGATTGCTACGAGTGTACCGATTTTTTCCCCGATCTGCCCGGGGAAGGGAAGTGGTTGCACTTTAAAGCCGTCAAGATGAAGGATGTCAATGGCGTGACCATCGGAGCGATCGAAACCCTGAATGACATTACTGATCGCAAGCTGGCGGAGAACAAACTGCAACATGCCTACAACGAACTGGATGAGCGGGTGAAAGCGCGTACCCGTGAACTAGAGGCTGCAAACAAGGAGCTGGAATCGTTTGCCTATTCGGTTTCCCACGATTTGCGGACCCCGTTGCGGGCAATCGATGGATTCAGTCAGGCCCTGCTGGAAGAATATGACGATAAGCTGGACGAGCAGGGCAAGGACTATCTCAACCGTCTCCGCGCGGGCAGCCAGCGCATGGGGGTTCTGATAGACAACATCCTGCGGCTCTCCCGATTATCCCGTGAGGAAATGCATTACGAATCCGTGGACCTGAGCGCCCTTGCCGATGAGATCGCGGAGGAACTCAGGTCGGGAGAACCGGATCGCCACGCCGACTTCTTCATCGCTCCATGTCTGATGGTTCGGGGCGATCCCGCACTGTTTCGGATCGCCATGCAAAACCTGCTTGCCAATGCCTGGAAATTCACATCGCTGAAGGAGTACACGCGGATTGAATTTGGGGCAAAAGATATCAAGGGTGAGAAAGTTTTCTATGTCAGTGACAACGGAGCGGGATTCGATATGGCGTACGGCGATAAACTTTTCGGCGTCTTTCAAAGGCTGCACGGAGCAAAGGAATTTCCCGGCACCGGTATCGGGCTGGCTATTGTTCAGCGTGTGATCAGCCGTCACGGTGGCAGGGTCTGGGCGGAAGCTGAGGTTGACAAGGGGGCCACTCTCTATTTTGTCGTATAGTGTTGTTCGGCCGGATCTGTTCATTCACGGTTTGCAACTGAAGGAGGTTGAAGATGGGAAACCGTAAAGTCATACTCTTGGTGGAGGATAACCCCGATGACGAGATGCTCGCCATGCGCGCCCTCAAAAAGAGCAACATAGCAAACGAGATCGTTGTGGCGAGGGATGGGGTGGAGGCTCTGGACTACCTTTTCGGAACCGGCGTCTACAAGGACCGCGATACAAACGTGATACCCCAGATTGTACTACTCGATTTGAAACTTCCCAAGGTTGACGGCCTGGAAGTATTGCGGCGTATCCGGGCGGATAAACGCACCAAACTGCTGCCGGTAGCCATTCTCACCTCGTCGAAGGAGGAGAGGGACGTGGTTTCCAGCTACGATCTGGGAGCCAACAGCTATATCCGAAAACCGGTGGACTTTGAGCAGTTTGCCGAATCCATCCGGCAGTTGGGGATGTATTGGCTCGTGCTTAATGAGCCACCGCCTTAGGGTCTGCAAACGTTGACCCTATAGTTTATGTACAGCACATCGGGAGACACGCAATGGAGATGAAATTGCTGCTCAATGCATTGATCGTGGAAGATAATGAAGATGACGCCATGCTGGTGGCACTCAGTCTCCGACGCTCCGGATACGAGCTGACCTTCGAGCGGGTCGATACGCCGGAAAGCATGAACGAGGCGCTCGACCGTCAGTCCTGGGATGTTATCCTCGTCGATTACCGGATGCCCAGATTCAGCGGGTTGGATGCCATGAGGATTGTTCAGGAGAAAAATCTGGATATACCGGTCATCCTTGTCTCCGGAGTAATTGTCGAAGAGAAGGCGATTGAAGCCATGCGGCAGGGCGCCTGTGACTGTATCAAGAAGGATAATCTCGATCGTTTGCTTCCAACCGTTGACCGCGAGCTGGCGGCGGCGCGTGAGCGGCGGGAGCGCCGACAGGCCGAACAGGCCTTGCAGGAGAGCGAGGAGCAGTTCCGGGTGCTGGCCGAGACGTCTCCTGCCGCGATTCTTCTCTTCCAGGGGGGACAGGTCGTGTATGTCAATCCGGCGGCCGAGAGGCTGACGGGATATACGGAAGAGGAGTTACTGCGCATGAGATGCGGGGAGTGGCTGCACGACGATTTCAGGGGGCTGGTGTGGGAGATGGCATCGGCACAGCATCGGGACCTTCAGATTCCCGCAGAGTATGAACTGCGCTATGTGACCAAGAGTAGCGAGGAGCGGTGGGTGTTGTTCTCGGCCGGGCGCATCGAATACAAGGGAAAGCCGGCCGGCATAGCGACGATGTTTGACATCACCAGTCGCAAGAGGGCTGAAGAGCAGGTAAGCGCCTCACTCAGGGAGAAGGAAATTCTGCTCCACGAAATCCATCACCGGGTGAAGAACAATCTGCAGATCGTCTCTACGCTCCTCGATCTGCAGTCAGACTATATTGTTGACGAACAGGCGCGGGGCTACTTCAGGGAAAGCCAGGACCGGATCAACTCCATGGCGCTGATTCATGAGAAGCTGTATCAGTCGAAGGATTTTGCCAGTATCGATTTCGCTGTGTACATGGAGAGTCTGATAGATCACCTGTTCAAGTCGTATGTGATTGAACAAAATCGAATTTCCCTGGAAATCGATGTCGGTGAGGTTAATCTGGGGATTGACGAGGTAATCCCGTGCGGCCTGATCGTAAATGAACTGGTGTCCAATTCACTCAAGCACGCCTTTCCCGATGGACGGTCAGGAACAATTACGGTCCGCTGCCGAAGAGATGAAGGTGAACGGATTGTACTGGCAGTGGCGGATAACGGCGTCGGCATGCAGCCCGGTCTTGATATCAAAAATGCCGACACGCTTGGCCTGCAGCTTGTTGACATGCTGGCGAAGCAGTTGCGGGGTGCGGCGCTGATGGACGGTACGCAGGGCGGCACGGTTGTTTCAATATCATTTCCCAGTCGAGGCACCGTATGAGAACTGGACGAGCAACCGGGTATGATGCGTGTGCAGATTCGCTTACGCCCGATGAAATTGGTGCTCTTGCCGAAGGCGGATTAAGGTGAACTTTGTCCTTTCCGAACTGGTAAATGTCGATGAGCTCCAGTCCCTCTGTGAGCTTTTTTCGCAACTGACCGGGTTCGCAACCGCCATCCTCGACATGGAGGCTAAGGTGCTGATAGCCACCAACTGGCAGGAGATCTGTTTGGAGTTCCACAGGAATAATCCGGAAACAGCAGAGGCGTGCCGGGAAAGTGACACTATTCTTGGGGAACTTCTTACCCCGGGTACAAAGTACAACCTTTACATGTGCAGGAATGGTCTTGTCGATGTTTCCGTCCCGATCATGCTGGATACTCTGCAGATCGGGAGACTCTATACGGGACAATTTCTGTTCGCTCCCCCCGATGTCCCGTTCTTCCGCCGCCAGGCTGCCAGATACGGTTTTGATGAAACGTCGTACCTCGAAGCCGTACAAAAGGTGCAGATCGTGACCGAGGAGCAGGTGGGGCAGGTCATGGCCTTCCTTTCCCGTCTTGCGGAGATGATCGGCCGGATGGGGCTTGCCAACCAGAGGCTCCGGGAAGCTAATGCGGAACTGTGGGAAAACCGGCAGGAGCTGGAGCGTCGTGTGGATCAGCGAACCACGGAGCTTTCGGTAAAAAATGAACAGCTCCATTGGGAAATTGACGAGCGCAAGCGCGCCGAGGAGAAGATCAGCCTCTCCCTGGCGGAGAAGGAAATCTTGCTCAAGGAGATCCATCACCGGGTCAAGAACAATCTGCAGATCATCTCCACCCTGCTCGATCTCCATTCCGACCACATCGACGAACGTTCTTGGGATATCTTCAGGGAGATCCAGAGCCGCATCAGATCCATAGCCCTGGTTCACGAAAAGCTCTACCAGACGAAGGATTTCAACGCCTTCGACTTCAACGGCTACCTGGAGAGCCTGGCCGATCACCTGCTGAGGACGTATCTGGACGATCCGGAAAAAATCTCCCTGGAAATTGATGCGCAAGGGGTGAAGCTGGGGATTGATGACGCAGTGCCCTGTGGTCTGATCATCTGCGAGCTGCTGACCAATTCCCTCAAATACGCCTTTCCCGAAGGACGGCGCGGCACGATTGTGATTCATTTTCAGACCGGAGAGGACCAAACAATTATTCTGACGTTTAGCGATGACGGCGTTGGCTTGCCGAACGGTCTGAATTTCAGAAACACCGAAACGCTGGGGCTACAGCTGGTTAACATGCTGGTGCGACAGTTGCGCGGGCAGATTGCCGTGGAGCAGAGGAACGGGACATCATTCGTCATCAGCTTCAAAGGGAAACAGCTCGATTGAAATGACAGATTCCGAAATAAGCCGATTTCAGTGAGAGAGCAGGATACAGGAGCGGAAAATGAGCGATGACCATGACGGTATCATTCGGGCCGAGGATGGCAGCTTCTTCAAAGAACGACGGCGGGCCGAACTGGCACTGCGGGAGAGAGGGGAGCAATTGCGCACCCTGATCAATGCCATGCCGGACATCGTGGCCTTCAAGGACGGAGAGGGGCGCTGGCTGGAGGCGAACGAATTTGATTTGAAGCTGTTTCAGCTGGAACAGGTCGATTACCGGGGTAAAAAGGATTCCGAACTGGCCGAGTTCAGTCCGTTTTACCGCGACGCCTTCCTGGGGTGCGAAGAATCCGATGAGGTCGCCTGGCAAGCGCGGAAAACCAGTCGCGCCGATGAGACAATCCCCCGCCCCGACGGTCCCCCCATGGTCTTTGATATCATCAAGGTACCCATGTTTCACCCCGACGGGCGGCGCAAGGGACTGGTCATTGTCGGACGGGATGTGACGGAACGCAAGCTGGCCGAGGCCAGACTCGCCCAGTATCAGGAGAGTCTGGAGAGCCTGGTGCAGGAGCGCACAACCGAACTGGCACAAGCAAACGCCCTCCTGCACGCTGAAATAGTCGAACGAGGGCGTGTTGAGGAACAGCTCAGGAATTCCCTGGCGGAAAAGGAGGTCCTGCTCAAAGAGATCCACCACCGGGTCAAGAACAACCTGCAGGTGGTCTCCTCCCTGCTGGAACTGCAGGCCCACTCAATTTCCGACGAACAGACGCGGAAGTACTTCCGGGATAGCCAGGACAGGATCAGGTCCATGGCCCTGATTCATGAAAAACTCTATCAAACCAGAGACCTGATCTCCATCGATTTTGGTGGGTACGTCAAAAGTCTGTCAAAATACCTGTTTGATTCCTACGTGTCAGACCCTGGTCGCATAGCTCTGCAGGTCGAGGCTGGAGAGGTTGCGCTGGGGGTTGACGAAGCGATCCCCATCGGGCTGATTATCAATGAACTGATTTCAAACTCCTTGAAGTACGCCTTTCCCGATGGCAGGCAGGGTGACATCTCCATTGGCTTTAGCACCGATTCCGATGGCTGCATACTCCTGACGGTTGCCGATAACGGCGTCGGACTGCCGCCCGATCTGGAGGTGGCAACCACCGAAACGCTCGGTTTGCAGGTGGTGACCATTCTGACCAGGCAGTTGCGAGGGAGCATGGAAGTCGGGAGAGAGAATGGGACCTGGTTTGCGCTGAAGTTCAGGGCTGGTTGCCCTAAGAATCCGTAACCCTCAGGTTGTCACTCACCGGTGTTGAATAAATAAACAGGGATTTTTACATGAAAAAATATCTGATTGTCGAGGACAATGGGCAGGAGTTGGAGGGCATCGTAAAGCTCCTGCGAGGGCATGGGTACTCGGTGACCGAATCCAGTGGAGCTGTTTCTCTGCCGGAGCCTGCCTGTTGCCTCCATGTGGCAACTCCACGAGATCCGTGCGATACATGCGCACCGCACTCTGAGACGGAACAACCGCACATTTGTGATATGTTGCTGTCTCCGGACGCCATCCTGGTGACTCGCGCAGTTGACGGTGCGGTTCTTGACAGCAACGAGTCTTTTACGAAGCTGACCGGTTACGGGCGAGGAGAAATGCTCGGGCAAACCCTTTTGCGCCTGACGTTTTTCCTGAACCCGGAACTGTGGACGCACGCGCTTGACCGACTCAGGGAGGAGGGGGAAGCGCCGGACCTGGAAACACGCTTGTTGCGTAAAGATGGTTTGATTGCATTCGTGCACGTCTCTCTTCGCCCCCTGGAGATCGACGGTCTGGCGTGCCATGTTGTCACCATCCGCGAGCGACCGCACAACGCCGCCGATGAAATGCCTGATTGGCGCCATACCCCAGCTGCCCCCGGACTGGAAAACCTCCTGGCGCCCGATGTTGACATAAACCGGGAGGAGGTCGGTCGTCTGATCGAATTTCAGGCGATTCAGGATCTGATGAACTCCTTCTACAAGATCACCCGTATCGGTATCGGAATAAACGACATCAAAGGTAACGTACAGGTGGCCACCGGCTGGCAGGACGTCTGCACCAAGTTTTTCCGGATTCATCCCGAAACCCTGGAAAACTGCCTGGAGAGCGACATCCATCTCTCCCTGAAACTGGGCCAGGGGGAGGTTCTCTACAAGTGCAAACATGGTATGTGGGAACTGGCAACCCCCCTTGTCATCGGCGGCAGGCACATCGCCAACATCTTCCTGGGCCAGTTTTTTTTCGAGGATGAAACCCCGGACTACGAATTTTTCAGAAAACAGGCGGAACAGTACGGTTTCAATGTGGAAGAATTTCTGACCGCCCTGGACCGGGTACCACGCTGGAGCCGTGAACTTGTTCACAATGTCATGGAGTTCTACAGGAAGCTGGCGGTGCTGATTTCAAGGCTCAGTATCGGCAATATCCAGCTCTCCCGGGCTCTTCTTGACCAGAAAAAGGTCGAAGAGGAGCTGCGCTTCACCCAGTTTGCCATTGACAAGACCGTTGATCAGGCCTTCTGGATTGACGAAGAGTCACGGCTCTTTTACGTGAATGACGCCGCCTGCCGCTCTCTGGGGTATTCGCGCGAGGAACTGATCGGGAAGTCGGTGGCCGATATCGACCCACGGTATACCGCGGATCTTCTTGCCCAGTCGTGGAGCATGCTGCGTGAAGACGGAACAGGCACCATTGAAACCATGCATCGCGCCAAGGACGGTCGGGTGTACCCCGTTGAAATTCGGGGGAATTTCGTAGTCTTTGACGGCAAGGAATATAACTGTTCCTTTGCCACGGACATCAGCAAGCGCAAGCAGGCCGAGGAGTCGCTGCGGCTGGCCAATCTGGTCGTGGAGAACAGCCCGGTGGTCCTGTTCCGCTGGAAGGCGGCTGAAGGATGGCCGGTGGAAATGGTCTCCCGGAACGTGATTCAGTTCGGTTACACCCCGGACGAGCTTCTTTCGGGTGATGTTCCCTTTTCTTCGATTGTCTTTCCAGCGGATCTGGAACAGGTTAGCGCCGAGGTGGAGGCACATGTCCGCAGCGGAGAGGACCGCTTTCAGCAGGAATACCGGATTGTCACCAGGGAGGGGGAGATCCGCTGGATAGACGACCACACGCTGGTCGAGCGGGATGCCCAGGGTGCGGTTACCCATTTCCAGGGTATCGTCATGGATATCACCGAGAGGAAGCGGACCGAGAGCGTGATCATGGCGCGCCTGCGTCTGCTCCAGTTCGCCGAAACCCACTCCCTGGACGAACTGCTTGAGGCTACCCTGAACGAGGCTGAGGCGTTGACCGGCAGCCACATCGGTTTTTTTCATTTCCTGGAAGACGACCAGGAGACCATCTCCCTGCAGAACTGGTCGACCAGGACCAAAGCAGAGTGCTGCAAGGCTCAGGGCAAAGGGCTGCATTATGACGTGTCTGCCGCAGGGGTCTGGGTTGACTGCATCCGCGAACGCCGTCCGGTCATCCACAATGACTATGCCGCGCTCCTCCATCGCAAGGGGCTGCCGCCGGGTCATGCGCCGGTGGACAGGGAGCTGGTTGTGCCGGTCATTCGCGGCGAGAACATCGTGGCCATCGTCGGAGTGGGAAACAAGGCGCGGGATTATTCCCCCCAGGATGTGGAAACGCTTTCCCTTCTGGCCGACTTTGCCTGGGGGATCGCCTCGCGTAAGCGCACGGAAGAAGAGTTGCGGGAGAACGAAGAAATATTCCGGGTTCTTGCGGAAACCTCCCCAACGGCGATCCTGCTCTACCAGGGGGAAAAAATAGTCTATGCCAACCCGGCCACCGAACGGCTGTTCGGATATGACAGCGACGAATTGCTGCGCATGAATTTCTGGGATTGGGCCCAAGGGGAGTTCAAGGTGGAGGTACGGGAGAGAGGTTTGAGTCGCCTGAAGGGCGAGTCGGCGCCGACACGCTATGAGTGCAAATACGTGACCAAGGCGGGTGAGGAACGGTGGCTGGTGGCTTCAGCGGGGCTGATCGACTATCAGGGAAAACCGGCCGGAATCGCATCGCTGCTGGATATAACCGAAAACAAAAGGTCTGAGGAACGGGTTCGGGCCTCCCTGGCGGAAAAGGTGGTTCTGTTGAAGGAGGTTCATCATCGGGTGAAGAATAACCTGCAGATCATTTCTTCGCTGCTCGACCTTCAATCCTATTCCATCCGCGATGAACAGTCGCGCAGCTATTTCCGGGACAGCCAGGATCGCATCCGGTCCATGGCCCTGGTGCATGAACGGCTGTACCTGTCAAAGAATTTTGCTTCCATAGACCTGGGCGAATATGTCAGGGATCTCTCTCGCCACCTGTTTGATTCCCATGCGGTGGATAGTGACCGGATTTTCCTGAAAGTTGTTGCCGGAGACCTTTCTCTTGAGATTGACCGGGCGATTCCCTGCGGTCTGATCATCAATGAATTGATGATCAATTCATTGAAGCACGCCTTTCCGGGACAGCGCGCAGGTGAGATTGTGGTTTGCTGTGCCATGCGGGAGGACGGCTGGATCAGGGTTTCGGTCTCGGATAACGGTGTTGGCATGCCGCCCGGACTGGATTTCATGCATACCGAGACGTTGGGGTTGCAACTGGTGACCATGCTGGTAAAACAGTTGGGCGGTCAAATTAATGTGGAGCATGATAACGGTACATCGTTTGTCTTTCTGTTCCCCGGGAAACAGCGAGATTGAGTCTGGAGCGGTACGGGAGTTCTCAATGACTGAAGAAACACTTGCCAGCCGAATCAATCGCCTGACCGAGACGGTGCGGAAAGCCGGGAGGGGAGACTTCTCCGGTGACATCCATAGTTCCGGCCTGAATGATGAACTCGACATGCTCGGGTACGCCATCAGCCAGCTTGTGAATAAGGTGCGTGAACAAGCCGTCAACTGTTCTATGGCCGAAGATGCGGGCAGGCTTTGGGAGGAGAAGTACCGTCGTCTCAAGGCCATTATCCCCGGCATGGTCTATCAGTTTGCACTGCATCCGGACGGAAGTTTTTCCTTTCCCTCTGTCAATGAAGCTTCCCGACAGTTGTTCGATCTTGAACCGGAAGCTCTGATGGCCGACGCAAGTCTCTCATCCGGACTGATCCATCCGGATGATCGTGAACGGTTTGCCGTATCCGTAAAGAAGTCCGCCGAGACGATGCAGCCCTGGCGGGAAGTCCTGCGCCATATTGTCCATGGGGAGGTGCGCTGGTACGACTGCATGTCCCGCCCCGAACCGCAACCCAACGGCGATATCCTCTGGGATGGGATTATCCTGGAGATAACTGACCGCAAGCGGACGGAAGAGTCGCTCAAGCAGTCGGAACGCAAATATCGCGATATCTTCGAAAACGCCCCGGTCGGCATTTTTCGTTCCACCCTGGAGGGAAAGTTCATTGACGTCAATCCGGTGGTGGCGCGCATGCTGAAATATGATTCGCCGGAGGAAATGGTCAGAATGGTGAATCACACCAGCATTGCCGAGGCGATCTACGTGGATCCCTCCCATCGGCGTGAGTTGATCGGGGCAGTGTCATCCCGTGGCGGCTGGCAGATCTTCGAGGAGCACTTTCGCTGCAAGGACGGAAGTATCATTGTCTGTAACTTCCACTTTCGCGTTGTTCCGGGGCAGGCCGACAGTCCGCGTGAATTCGAGGGTTTTGTCGAGGATATCAGCGAGCGCACGCTTGCAGAGGAGATGCTGAAAAAAAGCGAAGAGCGGATGCGTCTCTACTTCGAACGCCAGTTGGTGGGCATGGCCATAACCTCTCCCGGAAAAGGCTGGTTGCAAGTTAATGACCGGCTTTGCCTGATGCTGGGGTATGGAAGTGATGAACTGGTGCGACTGACGTGGGAGGAGTTGACCCACCCGGATGACTTGGTCGCTGATCTTGTCTGCTTTGAACGTCTACTGAGGGGCGAGATAAACGACTATTCCCTGGAAAAACGCTTTATCCGCAAAGATGGAGCGACTGTGTATGCAAATCTTTCCGTGGGGTGTGTCCGTGCCGAGAGCGGTTCCGTCGAGTATCTCCTTGCACTGCTTGAGGACATTAGCGAGCGAAAACAGGTCGAGAAGGCGCTCCGGGAAAGTGAAAACCGTTACCGCCTGATCGTCGAAACGGCTGAGGAGGGTATCTGGCAGGTGGACCGGGAGTGGAAGACCACCTATGTTAACCAGCGCATGGAGCAGATGCTGGGATGCCGGCGGGGGGAGATGTTGGGGCGGCCCATCACCGACTTCATGGATGATGAAGGGCGACAGGCCGCACAAGAACTTGTTTCCCGCCGGGAAGAGGGCATCCGTGAACTTCATGATTTCCGGTTTGTTCGTCGGGATGGCTCCAGTATTGACGTTCTTTTAAGCACAACCTCTCTTAAGGACGAGCAGGGAGCCTTCGCCGGCAGTATCGCGCTGGTGACGGACATCAGCGATCGCAAGCGTGCGGAGGAGGAATTGAAGCTGAGCCAGTTCATCATTGAGAATGCCTCCACGGGGATCATGCGGGGGCGGGGAGATGGACGGATCATGGTGGCCAACAAATCGGCCGCCAGGATGCTCGGCTATTCACCGGAAGAGCTCTGTTCCCTGAGCTTCTTTGATATTGATCCCACCCTGACACCGGAACTGTGGCTGAAGCACCGCAATAAACTGGGCGCCACCGGCTCGAATACCTTTGAAACGCTGCACCGTCGCAAGGACGGGACAACCTTTCCCGTGGAGGTTGCGGTCAACGCCCTGAAGTATCAGGACCAGGAGATCAGCTGCTCTTTTACCACCGATATCTCCAAGCGAAAGCGGGCCGAAGATGCCTTGCGGGAGAGCGAGGAAAAATTCCGCGTGTTGGCGGAGACCTCTCCGACCGCAATCGCGCTGATACAGGGCGAGAGGTTTGTCTATGTAAATGAGGCGACTGTGCGTCTGACCGGCTGTGCCGAAGAGGAGCTGATGGGCATGCAATTCTGGGAATTGACGCACGCCGACTTCAGGGAAATGGTCCGGAACATCGGGTTGGCCCGTCAACGGGGCGAGCAGGTGCCGAAACAGTATCAAAGCAAGATTATCACCAGGGGGGGCGAGGAACGCTGGGTCGCGGTGTCGGGCGCCGCCATGGATTTCGAGGGTAAACCGGCAGGTATCGTAACCTTTATGGATGTCACTGAAGCCAAGCTTAGCGAGGAAAGAATCCAGGCGGCCCTGGTGGAAAAGGAGGTTCTGCTCAAGGAGATCCACCACAGGGTTAAGAACAACCTGCAGATTGTCTCCAGCCTGCTCGATCTCCAGTCCGAATCCATACGGGATCAGGACGCGCTCCGTTCCTTCAGGGAGAGCCAGAATCGCATTGCCGCCATGGCGCTGGTGCATGAACAGCTGTACCAGACCAGAAATTTTTCCTCCATTGACTTTCACGGGTACATCGAAGGTCTGACAAGGAATCTCTTCCGTACCTACGTGATGGACCCGGACCGGGTTTCCCTGGTCGTTGATGCAGGAAACGTTTCTCTGGGCATTGACCAGGCAATACCCTGTGGTCTGATAGTCAATGAGCTGGTTTCGAACGCACTGAAGTATGCCTTTCCCGGGGACAGGCACGGAACGATCCGTATCGGATTCCAGTCGGAAGAAAATGGATGGATACGTCTTACGATTGCTGATAACGGTGTTGGGCTGCCCGCCGGTACGGATTTCATTGCCACCGAAACACTCGGTTTACAGCTTGTCAGAATGCTCGTGCGCCAGCTCAAGGGAGAAATCAGTCTGGACACCAGCCAGGGCGCTTCGTTCCATATCCGCTTTCAGGCGATCAATTACGTCGAACCCGACTAATGCCGGTGGCAAATGTGCCGGAAAATCATCCTCTTTTATGCGGAGAGGTCTGATTTGTATTATAATGAGAAAGCGTGGTACTCTTTAGCAGTGAAACAGATCCGCAGTCTCCGGCATGGTGGGAGGGGTGTTATGGTTGACGCATCGCAAGCGGCTGAAACTAAAAGAATCCTGGTTGTTGAGGATGAACTGATTATTGCCAGGGGGATCCAGAAACGTCTGGAAAGCATGGGCTACCGCGTAATCGATATCGTCCCTACCGGTGAGGAGGCGGTCAGTATTGCTGCAATGAGCCGGCCGGACCTGATCCTGATGGATATCAACCTCCAGGGGAACATGGATGGCATCGAGGCAGCTGAAGCGATCCGCACCCAGGTTGACCTTCCCGTGATCTATCTGACCGCCTATACCGATGCCGAGACCCTGGGTCGGGCCAAGATAACCGAGCCCTTCGGGTATGTGGTCAAGCCGTTTCAGGATCACACCCTGCAAACGGCGATAGAGATGGCGCTGTACAAGCACCGTATGGAGAGCCGGCTTAAACGGAGCGAACAGTGGCTTGCCACAACACTGAGAAGTATCGGGGACGCTGTCGTGACAACGGATGTGTCCGGGGTGATTACCTATATGAATCCCGTGGCGGAATCGTTGACCGGCTGGAGTCGCGACCAGACGATCGGCAGAAGCCTTTCGGAGGTGGTCCGTTTTCTGAGCAAATCGGCCGACATCAGTGTGGGGGAGATCGTTCGCCGGGTCGTTGATGCGGGAGAACTGGTTGATCTGCCATATGATGTCCTGGTTCAGTCTCAAGTCGGCAGGCAGGTGCCGGTTGAGGCAAAGGCCACGCCCATTTCCGGCGACAAGGGCGCTGTCATGGGTCTGGTGCTGGTGTTTTTCGACATCACCAAGCGCAGGCGGGCGGAAGAGGCGTTGCAACGCTCGGAACGGCTTCTGGCAATCAAAAACCGGATTGCCAGCATCTTTCTCACCACTCCGCATGAAGAGATGTACGGGGAAGTGGTTGAGACCGTTCTGAAGGTGATGAAGTGCCGCTACGGGTTGTTCGGCTACATCAACGAGGAGGGGGTCCTGGTAATTCCTTCCATGACCAGAGACGTCTGGGCGGAATGTGAGATTCACGAAAAAACGACCATGTTTCCGCCGGAAGCCTGGGCCGGTCTGTGGGGGCGCGCCTTGCGGGAGCAGAAGACGTTTTCCGGCGATGGCCCTTTTTCCGTACCAGAAGGGCATGTTTCCATCCGCAACTTTCTTGCGTCACCCATTGTATATCAACAGCGGACCATCGGACTGATCTCCGTTGCCAACAAGGAAGCCGGCTATGATACTGATGACCGGGAAATCCTGGAAGCCGTTGCCGTTCGTATTGCTCCGATTCTCCAGGCGCGGCTGGATCGCGACCGGTTGGAGCTGAAACGCCGGCAGGCCGAAGAAGCGCTGCGGCAGTCGGAGCGGCTTCTGCGCAGCGTCTTTGAGGGGATTCCGGACCTGTTTTCCATTATCAACCGGGATTACCGCATTGTGCTTTCCAACTGGCATGGCGGATACGAGTATGTTGCCATGGAACTGCGCGACAAGCTCCCCCATTGCTATGATGCCTATTACGGGAACTTTGTACCCTGTGAAACCTGTCACACCGAGGAAGTTTTCAGGACGGGACGTTCGGTATTGTCTGAGAAATTCAATCCGAAGGTCGGTTATGTGGAGGTGCAGGCCTTTCCTATCTTTGATGAAGCGGGACAGGTCGTGATGGTAACGGAACATGTCCGCAATATCAGCGAGCGAAAGCGCACCGAAGCTGCTCTGGCCATGGAGAAAGAGCGTCTGGCCGTGACCCTGCGCTCCATTGGTGACGGTGTCATTACCGCCGATACTGAGGGAAAGGTTGTCCTGCTCAACAAGGTTGCGGAGGAAATGACCGGCTGGAAACAGGAAGAGGCGCTCGGGAAGCCATTTGACGAGGTTTTCACCATAATCAGTGAAAAGACACGCGAACGCTGTAAAAGTCCGGTGGATCAGGTCTTGGCAACCGGTGGCAGTGTGGAGCTCGCCAACCACACCATCCTGGTGGCGAAGGATGGCACGGAGCGGAGCATTGCCGACAGCGGCGCGCCGATCCGGGACAGGGAGAGCAGGCTGGTCGGGGTGGTGCTGGTGTTCCGCGATATTACCGAGAAGAAAAAGATGGAGGAAGAACTTTTCAATGCCCGGAAACTTGAGTCCATCGGTATCCTGGCCGGCGGCATAGCCCACGACTTCAACAACCTCCTGACCGCCATCCTGGGCAATATTTCCCTGTCCAAGCTGTTTGTACCCGCGGGAGAAAAGGTCCATCAGAAGCTCTGCGAAGCGGAAAAGGCATCTCTGCGTGCCAGGGATCTGACCCAGCAGTTGTTGACGTTTTCCCGTGGCGGCGCGCCGGTTAAAAAGATCGCATCCATAGCCGGTATCATCAAGGATTCGGTCTCGTTTTCCCTGTCCGGTTCGCGGGTCACCAGCCGTTTCGTCATCGCGGATGACCTCTATCCGGTGGAGGTTGATGCGGGACAGTTCAGCCAGGTAATCAACAATCTGGTGGTCAATGCCGAGCAGGCCATGCCCGCTGGCGGCGAAATAGAGATTAGCTGCTCCAATGTCTCCCTGGGAGCGGAACAGGCGCTTCCGCTTCCGGAGGGGAGTTATGTTCTTGTGTGCGTCAAGGATCAGGGTGAAGGTATCCCGGAAGAGGTCATTGACCGCATTTTCGACCCCTATTTCACAACCAAGGAGAAGGGCAAGGGTCTCGGATTGGCAACGGTCTACTCCATCGTGAAGAATCACGATGGCTATATTACCGTCAGCTCCCAACAGGGCGTTGGTACGGTATTCACTATCTATCTCCCCGCCACCGTCAGCGGGGTTGTCGAACAGGCGGGCAAGGAGACGGAAACCCCTGGTGGATCGGGGAAGGTGCTTGTCATGGATGATGAAGCAACCATCCGGGACGTTGCCGGCGAGATGCTTGATTTTCTCGGCTATGAAGCAGCGTTTGCGCGGGATGGTACTGAAGCGGTGGCGTTGTACCGGCAGGCCGCTGAAGCCCGCCAGCCATTTTTAGCAGTAATCATGGACCTGACCATACCGGGCGGCATGGGCGGAAAGGAGACCATCAAGCTGCTGCGCGAACTGGATGACAATGTAAAGGCGATTGTATCAAGCGGCTATTCCAATGATCCGATCATGGCCGATTACCGTTCATTCGGCTTCAGCGGAGTGATTACCAAGCCGTACAAGGTGGCGGAATTGAAAAAGATACTGGGTGAGATTTCCGGGTAGGGTCGGAGGAGGCGGGACTTGTGGCACCCGGAAATTCCCCTCATCCGCCCCTCCGGGGCACCTTCTCCTTTAGGCCCGTCTTTTGGGTCCGGGACAAGGCAGTATTTTGAGGCTTTTGCAATTTTCTGCTCGAAAAAATACCGACGAAGCACGTTAGGAGGCTGTTTCCACGGGGAGACAGCCTCGTTTGCGTTTGTTCGGCTACAGCGACAGCTTCTCCGCTATGCGGCGCATCTGCACCCCATGCACCAGGGATGCTCCGCCGCGGATGGCGGTGACCACATGCAGCGCCTCGGTCATCTCCTCCAGATTCGACCCTTTCTCCAGGCAAGCGGTGGTATAGGCGTCGATGCAGTAGGGACACTGCACGGCATGTGCCACGGCCAGGGCGATCAGCGCTTTTTCCCGTTCGGTGAGCGCCCCTTCGGCAAAGACCGCGCCATAGTAGTCGAAGAATTTTGTTGCCAGCTCGGGGGCATCCTTGCTGATTTCACTGAATTTGGCCAGGTCGGCGGGGTTGTAGTATGTTTCCATGGGGTCAGATATCCTTTTTATGCTTGAATTTTATGTACAGCGCCGGGGTCAGGCTGAACAGTCCCAGCAGGGTGAGGGAGGCCAGCACCCGCGGTGAGGCGATGCCGGAGAGTGACGTGACGGTGACCAGACTGGCTCCGGCGTTGACATAGATAAAGCCGCCCGGGATGATGCCGACCATGGTGGCCAGGATGAAGGTTCGCAGCGGCAGTCTGGTCAGGCCGGATGCCAGGTTGATCAGGAAAAAGGGGAAGACCGGCACCAGCCGCAGGAAGAGCAGGTAGTTGAAGCCGCGGCTTTCCAGCTCCCGGTTGATCCCCTCCAGTCGGGAACCAAATTTTGCCAGCACGATATCGCGCAGCAGGTAGCGCGTGACGAGAAATGCCAGGGTGGCGCCGATGGTGGCGCTTATGTTGGCGTACACGGTACCCATGGCCGTGCCGAAGAGGGCGCCGGAAGCCAGGGAGAGAATGGCGGCGCCGGGCAGTGAAAAGGCGGTCTGAACGATGTAGATCAGCATGAAGCCGGCCACCATGGCAACAGTGTGCTGGTCACGGTACTCCAACAGCGCCCGGTGGTTGGCTTTCAGGGCCTCCAGGGAGAGATAGCTGCCCAGGTCGAGGTAGAAGAACAGAGCCATGGCCAGGGCGGCGAGGAAGAGTATGAGTAATTTGTATCTGTCCATGAGGGCCTTTTTTGTTCAAGGTTCGTGGTTCGTGGTTCATGGCTTAAACCACGAACCTTGAACCAAGAACCACGAACCGCCTTTACCTCCGCTGCCATTTCAACCAGCCGGCCAGAACTTTTTTGAGAAATGGTGTCAGGCGGGTGCGGTTATGGGCGTCAGCCAGTTTTTTGATGACTTCGGCCTGGGTCGGGTAAGGGTGGATGGTTTTTGCGATGGCGTCCAGACCGAGGCCGTTGGTGATGGCCAGGGACAATTCGCTGATCATCTCCCCGGCGTGACGGGCCACGATGGTGGCGCCGAGAATCCGGTCGCTCCCCTTTTTCAGGTGCACCCGGGCAAAGCCCTGCGTCTCTCCGTCCAGCACGGCCCGATCCACCTCGCTCAGTGGTATGGTCAGGGTGGAGACCTCTATTCCCCGGGAGCGTGCATCCCGTTCGTACATCCCCACATGAGCGATCTCCGGGTCGCAGTAGGTGCACCAGGGAATGGTCAGGGACGAGCACTTCTGTCTGCCCATGAACAGGGCGTTGGCGATCACGATCCGGGCCTGGGCGTCGGCGGTGTGGGTGAACTTGTGGGGGGAGCAGATGTCGCCGGCGGCGAAGATGTCCGGGTTGGAGGTTCGTAGCTGGTCGTTGACCGTTACCCCGTTGTCATTAAAAACCACATCGGCCGACTCAAGTCCCAGCCCCTCGATATTCGCTGATCGACCGGCAGCGACAAGAATGTCGTCCACGACTACTTCGGATACTCTCCCCTCCCGCTCCAGGCGCAGGACCTTTTCGCCGTTACGCTGCTGGACGGACAGGATCTTTGTTCCCAGGCGCAGATCGATCCCCTCTGTTACAAAACAGTCATGCAGAATTCCGGCGGCATCACGGTCTTCACGCGCCAGGATCTGGGATGCGCGCTGGATCAGGGTTACCCTGCTGCCAAACCGGGCAAAGGCCTGGGCCAGCTCGCAACCGATTGGGCCGGCGCCGATGATTGCCAGACGCATTGGCAACTCGGTCAGGGAAAAGATTGTTTCGCTGGTCAGGAAACCGGTCTCGGTTAATCCAGGTATTGCTGGTGCAGCGGGCCGGGCGCCACTGCAGATGGCCGCCTTGCTGAATAACAGCTTCATCCCCTCCACCTCCAGGCAGTAACGGGAGACGAACTTGCCGTTGCCGATAAAGACATCCACACCCAGTTCATCGCGGAAACGCCTGGCCGAATCGTTGCGGCTGAGGGAACTTCTCAGTTTCCGCATCCGTTCCATGGCAGCCGCAAAGTCGAACCCGACCTCATCAGCGCCACGGACACCGAAGCGCGCCGACGTGCGGCAGTCGAACAGCGCCCGCGAAGCGCGGATCATTCCTTTGGATGGCACGCAGCCGAAATTGAGACAGTCGCCCCCTAACAGCCGCTGCTCAACCAGAGCCACCCTGGCGCCCAGACCTGCAGCTCCCGCGGCGCATATCAACCCTGCCGTTCCTGCGCCGACCACCACCAGGTTGTAACGTCCAGCAGGTACTGGATTGGCCCACCCCCTGGGGTGGACGTTGTCCGCCAACTCCCGGTTTTCCGGGGTGTCAGGGAGGATGGGGAATGGGTCACTCATGGCGATTTGACAAACTTCAGTGCTGCCGAGTTCATACAATAGCGCAACCCGGTCGGTTTCGGTCCGTCGTCGAACACATGTCCCAGGTGGGCGTCACAACGGCTGCAGAGCACCTCGGTGCGTTTCGAGAACAGGGCGTTGTCGGCGCGGGTGGCGATATTCTCCGCTGCAATCGGTTTCCAGAAGCTGGGCCAGCCGGTGCCGGACTCATACTTGGTGTCGGAACTGAACAGGTCGTTGCCGCAGCAGATGCACTGGTAGATCCCCTTGTCGTGGTTGTTCCAGGTTGCGCCGGTATAGGCGCGTTCGGTTCCCTGTTGCCGCGTGACGTGATACTGTTCCGGATTCAGCAGTTTGCGCCATTCCTCGTCGCTCTTGATGATTTTTTCGCTCATGATATATCCTTTCCGGGCCACGGAGTAGAGCCTGATGGACGCGTGTACGGGCATGCCTGTCAGTGCGCTGGCAACGGCAGGGGAAGGCACCGGACCATTGTCGCAGACGGTGATGGCTGCCGCTATCAGAATAATGAACAATAGATGAATGCTATTCATGCATAACCTCCTTTGGGAGATGTTGTTGCACCTGCTTCTGCTTTTACTCTATCCGAAACCGTGTGGGCGCACAATAGGACTTTTTTGGTCCTATTGTGCGCCATAAAAAAACGCCCCGCTTTCAGAAAAACGGGGCGTCGAAACTGAAAACAGGGGCGATACTATACTTCGATCAGGCTGGCTTTCGTGATGAAGACCGGCTCAACGGGAACGTCGCCGTGGCCGTTTTTTGTTCCGGTTTTAACTGCGCGGATCTGGTCCACCACATCCATACCTTCCAGTACCTGGCCGAAGACGCAGTAGCCGAAACGATCGGCCTGCTTGCCCTGGTGATCCAGGAAGGCATTATCCACGGTATTGATGAAAAACTGAGAGGTTGCTGAATCCACAATGGCGGTGCGGGCCATGGCCAGGGTGCCGCGTTTGTTGGAGAGCTTGTTGGCGGCCTCGTTCTTGATGGCGAATTTGGGCTTTTTCTGTTCCAGCGTTTCGCTCATGCCGCCACCCTGGATCATGAAGTCCTTGATGACCCGGTGAAAGATGAGTCCGTCGTAAAAGCCTTCCTTGACATAGCCGAGGAAGTTCTTGACGGTGATGGGAGCTTTTTCCTTGAAAAGTTCGATTTTGATGGCCCCCATGGATGTTTCCAGCAGGACCTGCGGATTTTGTTCAGACATACGAAACCTCCGGTGCGATGATATACTTGATGTATTCCATGAATTGTGTAAATTTTATGTACCACAGAGTCGATTAAATCGGAACTTTTTTTCGATTGCACTGGGAAGAGTTGTTCTAGGAGCAACGGACCGCGCATGCCGAAACGGCTGAAATCGAGGAGGATTGCATGAAGCTCATCTGTCTGATTGCTGCACTGGTGGTGTCTGGCGTTTGCATGGGAACGGATTCTCCGGCAGCCAGTTATGTTCCCCATGCCCTTATCCAGGGTTCCCATACCTCTTCCCGTGTCGAGATTGGCACTCCGGCTCCCGGATTTCAACTGGACGGGGTTGTACATAGCGAGTTCAAAACATTCAGCCTTGAGGCTTATCGCGGCAAGTGGGTGGTGCTGTTTTTTTATCCCGGAGATTTCACCTTTATCTGTCCCACTGAGATCAAAGGATTCAACAGGGCCCTGGCAGAATTCGACGCCAATAACACCCAGGTGCTGGCCATCTCGGTTGACAGCAAGTATTCACATCTGGCCTGGATAAAGAGCGGCGCGCTGGGCAAGGTCGATTTTCCGCTTCTGTCGGATTTCAGCAAACACACCTCTCGGGCGTATGGGGTGCTGGACGAGACAAGCGGCGCTGCACGGCGTGGTTTGTTTATTATCGACCCCCAGGGGGTGACGCAGTACCAGGTTGTGCACAGCGACAAGGTTGGCCGTAGCGTTGAAGAGACAGTGCGGGTGCTCAAGGCGCTACAGACCGAGGAGCTTTGCCCGCTTGACTGGAAGCCGGGAGAAAAAACAATCAAGAAATAACCGTAGCGTTATTGGTTCGCCGGGTGGTATCCGGCGCTGGCAAGAGAGATCCTCAGGCGTCTGTGGCAGGTAGAGTGATAAAAAAGCTGGTTCCCTCCTCTTCGCTGGTTGTGAAACCGACCTCCCCTCCCAAGACCTGTTCTCCAAATAGCTTCATACTGTATGTTCCCAACCCTCTGCCTGGCTCGGCCTTTGTGCTGAATGAACGTTTGAAGATCTGCAACGCGATTTCTTCTGGAATCTTGCCGGGATTGTGCACGACAAAACAGTGGCGTCCGCCGCGAATTTCGTACCAGATCCGGACCTGGTCACCAGTGGTGGTTGCTTCAAGCGCATTCTTGACCATGTTGACCAATACCCGTGTCAGCAGTGCCGGGTTGGTGGTGAGTAGCGTGGAGCTGCCCTCCGGGGCTATGAACAAGCGATGCACCCTGTCGGCTGGATACCCTTTAAAAAAAGCTTTCATGGTATCCAGGATCTCACCGACCCGCAGCTTTTCGAGATACACGTTCTGCTCTCCCTTTTCCGCCTGCATGATCAGGCGCTGGGTCTGGATTTCATGTGTCATGCGCGTCGAAAGACTGACTATGTTCTGGGCGATGAGCGTGGCATCCTGGGGTTGGCGCAGCAACAGTTCGCTCCACCCCTGCAGGCCGGTGATAACGTTGCTCAAATCGTGGAGAAAGAGCATTTCGAGTACATCGCGGCGCTTCTCGGCGTTTATGTCCTGCAGTACAAAAATGGTAAGATTATGGCTGTCCAGTTTGAGCGGAGAGGCCCGCACGGTGAATTCATGGGCTTCGAGCCGGTTATTGCGCTCCACTGACATGAGGCATTCTTTGCTGGTTGGCTGGTTGTATTTCTGGCTGGCCATGATCGCAATGGCTGCGCCACAGGTTGAGCAGGGTTTTGATGTGCCGCATCCTCCAGGTGCATCGTTACTGTGGTCGCAATGGAATGCCTCACCCGGGCGCATGCCGACAATGGCTTCTGCCATGCTGATGTTGAGTGTCCGCAGGGTTTCCGGATTGGCTGCCAGTATCTGACGCTGTTCGTTGAGCACCAGAACATATCCTTCCACCGAATCAAGGATGATCTGGGTAATCGGGTTTTGCAGACAGTAGGCTGCCATTTTTTGGAGTTGCATCTGATGGGCGCGTTCAGCCGGCGCGAACCAGGTGTCGGATGTGGGCGCCTGCATGAAGCCATGGTCTGTTCTCATTGCTACCCTCCCGGTTGATGACCGTTGTTTAAAAATATCACATGATGCTCCTGCGTCAAGAAAACCGGATTTGTCTGGAGTGGCGAGGGAGAATGGGGTACTATTTTGTCTCTTCAAGGAGTTGCCACGTGACACACCCGGAAACCTGGACCACCCTGAAAATACTGACCTGGACCAAGGAGTATCTGGCTACCAAGGGCATTGAGAATGCCCGCCTGGAGGCGGAATGGCTGCTCTGCGCAGCCACCGGTCTGGATCGGGTCGGACTGTACCTCAATTTCGAAAAACCGCTCAACAGCGACGAACTGGTGGCGTACCGGACCATGGTGGCCCGTCGTGGTCGTCGCGAACCGCTGCAGCACATCCTCGGCACTCAGGAATTCTGCGGACTGGAATTCCAGGTCTCACCCGAGGTGCTCATTCCGCGCCATGATACGGAAACGCTGGTGACCGAGGCGCTGGCGCGGGCTTCCGGAGCGCGCACCGTGCTCGATGTGGGCACCGGCAGCGGTTGTATCGCCGTTACCCTGGCACAGCGGCTTCCGGACGCAAAGGTAACGGCACTTGATATTTCATCAGCGGCGCTGGAGGTTGCCCGACGAAATGCGACACTCAACGGCATGTCCATCGAATTCCTGCACGGTTCGTTATTGACACCGGTGGCAGGGCGTTGCTTTGATCTGATCGTTTCCAATCCCCCCTATATCCCGAGCGCTGATATAGACCTGCTTCAACCCGAAGTGCGCTACGGAGATCCCCGTAGCGCGCTGGATGGTGGAGCAGATGGGTTGGATATCTATCGCGCCCTGATTCCCGGCGCGGTGAGAGGACTGAACCCCGGTGGCTGGCTGTTGGTTGAGGTGGGTGTCGGGCAGGCAAGGGATGTGGCGGAATTGTTCCGCGCGGTGGATGGGTATGACGATGTCATTACTGCGCATGATCCGGGCGGAATAGAACGGGTTGTGGGTGCGAGGCGAAAGGAGCAGTCATGAAAACCGACGAAGCGAAACAGATACTTCGGGAAGCCGACCTGCTGATTGGAGAGGCGGAGGTCGTTTCCGCCATTGAACGGATGGCGCTTGAGATTACGGCGCGCCTGGGTGAATCGCGTCCGGTGCTGATCTGTGTCATGAATGGCGGTTTGATTTTCAGCGGACAACTGCTGACCCGTCTGGGGTTTCCGCTGGAAATTGACTATATCCATGCCACCCGCTACGGACAGGAGACACGCGGGGCTCAGTTGAACTGGATCGTCAGGCCGCAACTGGATCTGAGCGGCAGGACGGTGTTACTTCTGGACGACATCCTCGACGAGGGGATCACCCTGGCGGCCATTGCTGACGAATGCCGCCGGTTGGGCGCTCAAGAGGTACTGATGGGGGTGCTGGTGGAAAAGCTGCATCTGCGCAAGGTGACCCCCGGTATGCGGGCCGATTTTTCCGGTCTTGAGGTGGGGGATCGCTTCCTGTTCGGCTATGGACTGGATTACAAGGGATACTGGCGCAATGCGCCGGGAATCTACGCGGTGAAGGGGCTGTAGTTCGTGAAAAACTATTTCGAATTTGAGAAATATGGGACCAGTTACCGTCAGGAAACCCTGGCCGGGTTGACCACCTTTTTGACCATGTCCTATATCATCATCGTTAATCCGGCCATTCTGGAAAGTGCCGGTATTCCCCGGGGGCCGTCGTTGACGGCAACCATCCTGGCGGCGGTGATCGGTACGCTGATCATGGCGTTGTGGGCGCGGCGTCCCTTTGCCATTGCCCCATACATGAGCGAAAACGCCTTTATCGCCTTTGTGGTGGTCAAGGTGATGGGCTACAGCTGGCAGCTGGCGCTGGGTGCCGTGTTTGTTGCCGGGGCACTGTTCACGTTTCTGACGGTATTCAGGATCCGCGGTTGGCTGGCGGAATCCATACCGTTGTCACTCAAGGCCGGGTTTGCCGTAGGGATCGGATTGTTCCTGACCTTTATCGGCCTGAATGAAACCGGTTTGGTTGTGCTGGGTGTTCCGGGTGCGCCGGTCAGGCTCGGTAATCTGTCTCAACCGACCTGTCTGCTGGCCGTGGCCGGTTTTCTGCTGGTGGCGGTTTTGCTGGCCCGCCGTGTGCACGGCGCCCTGGTGATAGGAGTGCTGGCCACCACGCTTGGCTCCATAGCCCTGGGAATCACACCTCTGCCGACGCAGATCGCCAGCCTGCCGCCGTCCCTGGCGCCGATTTTTCTTAAGCTGGATATCGCCGGTGCCTTGACCCCCGCTTTCTTTCCGGTGGTGATGGTGATCTTCATCATGGCCTTTCTGGATACGGTCGGCACCCTACTCGGTCTTTCCATGCGGGCCGATCTGCTGGATGAACAGGGCAACCTGCCGGAAATTGAGCGTCCCATGCTGGCCGATGCCCTGGCCACCATGATCGCACCGCTGCTGGGTACCTCCACCACCGGCGCCTATATCGAATCGGCTGCTGGTATTGAGGCCGGCGGCAGGACCGGGTTCTCGGCACTGGTGGTGGCGGCGCTGTTTGCGCTGTCGCTGCTCTTCGCGCCGCTCTTCACGATCGTGCCGCCCCATGCCTACGGTATTGCCCTGATTGCCATCGGGTCATTCATGATCCGCCCCATCACCCAGATAAATTTTGATGACACGACCGAACTGATTCCGGCCTTTCTGACCGTAACCCTGATGGTCTTTACCTACAACATCGGCGTGGGGATGACGTCCGGCATGATCGCGTATGTGCTGCTCAAACTCTGCACCGGAAGGCAGGCCGAGGTCAAAGCGGGCATGTGGGTGCTGGCGGGTTTGTCGGTGCTGCTGTTCATCTGCATGCCGAAGCTGTGATAGTATCGAATGACTTTGAATTTAAAAAAGGGTGGCAGCCTGTGCGGCTGTCACCCTTTTTTGTTTTTGAGCCCATCGGTTCAGGATTGAAATGAGGAACAGCGCCTACTTTTTGATAAACTCAACTTCCAATTGTATTGCAACCTCATCGGCAACCACTACCACACCGGTGTCCAGCTTTTTGCTCCAGCTTACCCCAAAATCCTTGCGGTTGATGGATGTGGTCGCCGATGCTCCGCGACGGATGTTGCCCCAGGGATCCTTGATTTCCGGGGTCAGTCCGTCCACGTGCAGTACCACCGGCTTGGTGATACCCTTGATGGTCAGATTTCCGGTTACTTTCAATTTGTCCGGCCCGTCCTTCTCAACTTTTGTGGAAACGAAGGTCATGGCCGGAAATTTTGCCGTGTCAAAGAAGTCGGGGCTGCGCAGGTGGTCGTCCCGTTTCTTGATGTTGGTGTTGACCGATGCCACATCGATGATCACATCCACCTTGGATTTGGTGATGTCCTTGTCATCCAGGACAAGCTGCCCGTTGAGCTTCTCAAAGCTGCCCTTGACGTTGCTGATCATCAGGTGTCTGACCTTGAACTGGGCTGCGCTGTGATCGGGATCGAGAGTCCAGGTGGAGGCCAGGGCCGAGAGGGGCAGGGCCAGTATAAACAGGGTTACGGCGGAAATGAAACGTTTCATGACATCCTCCTTGGGGATGATGCGAACAGTTATCAGAGCTTCAAATATTCCAGCACCTGGGCCGGATGTTGTTCAGCCTTGGCAACCTTGGGCCAGTGCTTTTTCACAATTCCATCGGGACCGATTACGACGGTGGAGCGGATAATACCGATGGTTGTCTTGCCACAGGCCACCTTTTCTCCAAAGGCCCCATAGGCCTGCATCATGCTGGTATCCGGGTCAGTCAGCAGCACAAAGGGAAGCTCGAAGGAGCTAATGAATTTGTTATGGGATGCGATGCTGTCCTTGCTGACACCAAGCAGCACGATATCGTTGCTCGTCAGCCTCTGGTGGTTGTCCCGGAAGCCACAGGCTTCCTTGGTGCATCCGGGTGTGTTGTCCTTGGGGTAAAAATAAATTACCACGGTTTTTCCGGCATACTCGGCCAGTGTGTGCTGCTTTCCATCACTTCCCTCCAGCGAAAAGGCTGGCGCCTGTTTTCCTTCCAGCGACATGATGCGGGTCCTCCTTCTGTAATAATTCTAATAGGATCATTTATGTCTACTTTAGCACCAAAACGGTAAAGGTCAACCCACAAAATTCGTTAGGTCACTTTTTGTGACTCGAATTTGGAAAAAATTGATTTCAGTCAATTTCAATTTTTGCAGAGTATGAAAGCAACGTAGAATGTCAAAACGTAGTTTTATCCATGCTTGATTCGAGCTGCATGGTAAGCTGCCGGGAGCGGCTCCGCATTGTTCCCGCGGAGGTCTGATTGCATAAGGCTCAATAGCTGTTATTGTTTTTTAATATGTTTATTGTTTTGGAGGAGATTTCATGCCTGTATCGGGAATTGTGCTGACATGTGCCGCGGGAAGCGCTGACGAAATTGCGCTGAAAATTGCTGAAAACAGTGGTGTCGAGGTGCATGGTGTGTTGGCCGATGGCCGGATTGTGGCGGTGATTGAGGCTGATACGGTTGACGGGGAGGTTGAGCTGGTGACGGAGCTTCAGGGAATTGAAGGGGTTGTGTCGGTGCAGCTGGCATACCACAATTTTGAACATTTTGAGGAGGAGCGGTCATAGGCTGCTCCTTTTTTTCGACATTTGCGGCAAGGAGGATGCGATGGGATTAACCAGACGGGATTTTATCAAGGCCAGCGCGGCTGCGGCGGCGTTTGCGGCAGTCGGAGTCTCCGTGGTGCGCCCCGAGGGCGCTGATGCTGCTGAGGCGGGGATTACCTGGGGCAAGGCCCCCTGCAGATACTGCGGCGTTGGCTGTTGTGTGCTGGTGGGAGTCAAGGGGGGCAAAATCGTGGCCACCAAGGGTGACCCGGCCGGGCCGGTCAACAAGGGGCTCAACTGCATCAAAGGCTACTTCCTGTCCAAGGCGCTCTACGGTAAGGACCGCCTGACCACACCGCTGATCCGCAAGGGCAACAAAATGGTCGAAGCCAGCTGGGACGAGGCGCTTGACCTGATCGCTTCCAAATACAGGGAGGCCATCACGTCCCATGGCCCGGACTCGGTTGCCATCTACGGCTCGGGACAGTGGACTGTTTTCGAAGGCTATACCGCCTCCAAGCTCTTCAAGGGGGGCATCGGTACCAATAATGTGGAGTGCAATGCCCGGCTCTGCATGGCATCCGCCGTGGTCGGCTTTATGACCAGCTTTGGTGCCGATGAACCCATGGGCTGTTATGATGACCTGGACCTGGGCGATACCTATATCCTCTGGGGCGCCAACATGGCCGAAGCCCATCCGGTGCTTTTCTCCCGCCTGATCGCCAACAAACTCAAAAACTCCAGGGTGAAACTGATCGATATCGCCACCCGCAGGACCCGCACCACCCAGATGGCGGACGACTATATTCCCATGCAGCCCCAGGGTGACCTGGCGGCCATCAATGCCATCATCCATGTCATTCTGCGGGACAAGCTGTACGATGAGGCATTTGTCACCCGCAATGTTGCTTTCAAGCGCGGCAAGGAAAATGCCCACTATGGCCTGAAGGACAAGGAGGTTTTTAACGAAACACCGGCGGATGTCAAGAGCCTGACCTTTGACGAATACAAGGAACTGATGAAACAGTTCACACCCCAGTGGGGCGAAAAGCTCTCCGGTATCCCGGCCAAAAAGATCGAAGAGCTGGCCCGGATCTACGGTGACAAATCCCGCAAGGTCAACTCGCTCTGGACCATGGGGGTCAACCAGCATGTGCGGGGAGCCTGGGTCAACAACCTGCTCAACAACCTGCACCTTTTGACCGGCAAGATCTGCAAGCCGGGTGAAAACCCGCTTTCCCTGACCGGCCAGCCCTCGGCCTGCGGAACCGCTCGTGAAGTGGGCACCTTTGCCCATCGTCTGCCGGCCGATATGGTGGTCACCAACGAGGCTCACCGCAAGAAGACCGCCGGAATTTGGGGAATCGACCCCGGCAAAATATCCCCCAAGGTTGGTCTGCATACCATGGAGATGTTCCGGGCCATTGACCGCGGCGAGCTGAAGTGTGTCTGGATCCAGTGCACCAACCCGTTTCAGTCCATCCCCAACCTGAATCGCTATCGCAAGGCAGCGGAAGACAAAAAAACGTTTATCGTGGTTTCCGACATCTACCCCACCAAATCAACCGAGATCGCCGACGTAATCCTCCCCTCCGCCTCATGGGTCGAAAAGGAGGGGGTTTTCGGCAATACGGAGCGCCGCACCCAGCACTGGTTCAAGATGATCGCCCCCCCCGGCCAGGCCAGGGAGGACACCTGGCAGCTGATCGAGTTTGCCAGGCGCCTTGGATTGGGCCACCTCTTCCCCTACAGCGAGAAGGGTTTCTACCGGGAGATGTGGGAAGAGTACCGTACGTTTACCCTGGGTGTGGGCAAGGATCTGGCGCCCTATGAAACCTATGCCGGCGTACGTGGTTTGCGCTGGCCGGTGAAACAGGACGGCCAGGAGACCCGCTGGCGTTATGTGGAGGGGTACGATCCC
Organism: Desulfuromonadales bacterium; assembly: GCA_013377095.1. Classification (GTDB taxonomy): domain Bacteria; phylum Desulfobacterota; class Desulfuromonadia; order Geobacterales; family Pseudopelobacteraceae; genus Pseudopelobacter. The sequence goes on along the minus strand of JACAAY010000004.1, from coordinate 23,361 downwards.
TATGTCAAAGCGGGGGAGGGGGTCAAATTCTACAAGGGGGCCAACAACAGGGCCTCGGTCTGGTTCCGCCCCTATGAGCCGCCTGCGGAATCACCGGACAGGGAGTATCCCTTCTGGCTCTGTACCGGTCGCGTGCTGGAACACTGGCATACCGGCACCATGACCGGTCGTGTGCCGGAGTTGAAGCGGGCCGTGTCCGAAGCGATCTGCGAGATTCACCCTGCCGATGCCAAGCGCCTGGGGATTACCAACCACCAGCAGATCAGGGTCAGTTCCCGGCGCGGTTCGATCGTGCTGAAGGCCGAGATTGACGGACGGGGCAAGCCGGAACCGGGCAACCTGTTCGTGGCTTTTTTCGACGAAACGAAACTGATCAACCAACTCTGTATCGACGCCTTTGATCCGCTCTCCAAGGAGCCGGATTTCAAAAAGTGCGCGGTGAAGATCGAGAAGGCTTAGCCCAAGGAGGTCCCTGATGAGACTGATTTTATATCCCATTCTGATGCCGTGTGTGGTTGCCTGCCTGGCTTTTACGGCCCCCGTTTTTGCGGCTGTCCCACCGGCGCCCGATTATGCGGCTGATGCGCAGCGCTCTTCCGATAATCCACCCCTGATACCCCATGCGGTCAAGCCGGACCAGAATGGGGCTGCCTGTACTATCTGCCATCGGACCGGGGTGCGGAATGCCCCGGTTAGCGATCATCCCGAGCGGCTCAACTGCACCCAGTGTCATGTCCAGGGTGACGTAAAAGAGGACGCATCCAAAGACGGAAAACAATGAATTGTTCCCGCAAGGAGTTCTTCAGCCTGGGACTGTTCTCCCTGGGAGAAAGCCTGCTGAAGGTGGGCGGGACCGCACGGGATGCTCTGGGCACCCCACCTGCCGCTGCCCAGCCGGAAGGGAGGCTTGCCCCGGACGAGCAGGTGGTAGCCAGGGTTGACAACCGGCAATGCCCGGCAAAAAATTGCGGTTGCTTCTCCTGTGTGGAACGCTGCCAGACCGGGGCAATCAGCGTGGTCATGGGAACCGGAGTTGTGATCGACGAAATGCTCTGTAGCGGTTGCGGCAGTTGTGAATATGTTTGCCCGGTGACGCCGAAAGCGCTGCGCATGGAACCCAAATAAGTATTAATTCAAAGAAAGGAGAAACGTGTATGTGGAAACAGAGAGTAGCGGTGGCAGTTGTTGTAGCCGGGCTGGGAGCGCTTCTGGCAATGCCGTCCGGGGCAGCCAAGGCCAAGCCGGCCGCCAAGCAGCTCAACGATGGAAGGGCCCAGTGTTACGAGTGCCACGAAGAGGTCAAGGCGCTCAAGGAGGGCTCGAAGCACGCCTCCCTGGCCTGCACAACCTGCCATGACAAGATGGATGCGCACATGAAGGACCCGGAAAAGAACAAGCCGGTTACGATTATCGACCAGGCCCTGTGCGCCAAATGCCACCGGCAGCAGTATGACAGCTTCTTCAAGATGAGCTATGAGGCCCCTGCCCGCAAGGAAAAGGGTACCCCCACCGGCCGCTCCCCCCTGCAGGACAAGCTGCTGGCCGGACACGGTTTTACCATTGAACATGCTGAACCACGCGGCCACGCTTTCATGGTTACCGACCAGTTTGTGGTTGACCGTTTCCAGGGTGGACGTTTCCAGTTCAAACATGGCTGGAAGGATGTTGACACGTCTGGCAAGACCTGGGATGTGCTGACCGACACCGGCAAAAAGTTGCCCGAAACCGCCATGGCCGGCAACCCGACCTGCATCCAGTGTAAGACCTCCGACCATGTCCTGAAATGGAAGTTCATGGGTGACAAGGATCCCAAGGCACAATGGGACCGCTCCTCGGATGTGGTTGCAGTTGCCAAGGACACCAACAATGCCGTGGGTTGTATCCACTGCCATGACCCCCATGGCACCCAGCCCCGCGTGGTGCGTGATGCCTTGATCCAGGCCGTTGAAAGGGACCGCGCCGGAAACATCTTTGCCAAGGGCGGAAAAACCGACCTGAAGGTGGTTTCATTCCGCGATGGTTTCCGCAAGATCGGCGTGATGGAAAAGACCGATTCCCGCCTGATGTGCGCCCAGTGCCATGTGGAGTACAATTGCAATGCCGGTGGTCAGTGGAGCGATGGCAAAAAGGTCGCTTACGACGATCAGCGCACCAACCACTTCCCGCTCAAGAACTCCCTGCAGCTGCTCAAACACTACAAGGAGCTTGATTTCTACGACTTCAAACATGCCGTGACCGGCGCTCGTCTGATCAAGTTCCAGCACCCCGAGACAGAAACCTATGCCGGCAGTATTCACGACAAGGCCGGCGTGCAGTGCCATCAGTGCCACATGCCGAAACAGAAGGGGAAAAACGGCAAACTGTTCTCCAGCCATGGCGTGATCCGTCCCAAGAACCACATCAAGGAGTCCTGCCTGGGGTGCCATCCCACCAACACGGTTGAGCAGAAACTGTATCAGATCGAGGCGGTGCAGAATTACATCAAGGGCAAGATGCGCAAGTCAGAGTACTGGCTGGGACAGTTGATCGACAGCTATGCCGCCGCCCAGCGCATGGGCGTGACCGAGAGCGTGCTGGCACAGGCCCGCGAGAAACATGAAGAAGCCCATGTCCTGTGGGAGTACTGGACCGCCGAGAACTCGGATGGTTTTCATAATCCTGATCTGGCCCGCGAAAGTCTGACCGGCTCCATTGCGGCGTCCAAAGCCGGCGTCAAGATGCTCAACGACGCCATGCTGGTGGTCAAAAAGGACGAAAAGAAGTAACCAGGTTTACGGAAACATCCCGATGAACTGCAGGCCCCGTTCCACTCGGTTCGGGGCCTGTCTGTTTCCAGGTGAGAACTGCCAAAAAAAGAAGGCGACGTGCGGAAAGCTCATGTGGTAGGGTATGGGCGCACAACAGTGAAGGGATACCCATGGAAAATTCCCCAAAACCACTGGTCGCCTGCCCCGAATGCGATCTGCTGCTGCGCGAAATCGATCTTGAACCCGGTCGCACCGCCGTGTGCCGGCGCTGTGGCGCGGAGCTCTACCGTAACAGCACCGACAGCCTCTATCGTACGCTGGCTCTCAGTCTGGCTGCTGCGCTTCTGTTTGTCATTGCAAATATCCATCCGATCCTGGGGATCGAGTCCCAGGGAAACGGCAGCGCCACTAACCTGTACGGGGCGGTCAGTTCCCTGTGGGATCAGAAGATGCACTTTATCTCGCTGCTTGTCTTCGTCACCACGATTATTGTCCCTTCCCTGGAACTATCCCTGCTGATCTATCTGTTGCTTCCCCTCAGGCTTGGCCATGTGCCGCCCGGTCTGGCCCTGCTGATGCGTTTTCTGCAGAGTATTAAACCCTGGGGCATGGTCGAGGTGTTCATGCTCGGCATTCTGGTGGCCCTGGTAAAACTGACCGATAACTTCCGCATCATTCCGGGGGTTGCGCTCTGGTCGTTCGGCGGTGTGACGCTGCTGCTGGCCGCGGTAGCCGCAACATTCAACCCGCGTGATGTGTGGGCGCATCTGGACTGGCATGGCGATGAGGGAGAACAGTCATGAGGTATGACGGCATAACCGCAGCCAGCCTGGGGTTCCGCGCCTGTCATGTCTGCGGCCTGGTTTCACGTCCGGGGGATGATCCCGCCAAAATCCATTGCCCACGCTGCACCGCGCGCCTTCATTCTCGCAAGCCCCATGGTACGGAGCAGTGCTGGGCGCTGCTGATAACAGCCTACATCCTCTATCTGCCCGCCAACATGATGACCATCATGGAAACCGGTTCCCTGGTCAGTTACCGCCAGGACACCATCCTGAGCGGTGTGGTTCATCTCTGGCAGAACGGCTCCATGGGTATCGCCGTGATTGTGTTTGTTGCCAGCATCATGGTGCCGCTGTTCAAGCTGATCGCCCTGACCTATCTGCTCATTTCCGTTCAGAAACGTTCCAAGGACCACCCTGCTGAAAGGACGCGTCTGTATCGCCTGGTGGAACTGGTCGGCCGTTGGTCGATGCTGGATATCTATGTGGTTACGTTACTTGCTGCACTGGTGCAGATGCAGTCTTTGGCCACGGTAAAGGCCGGTCCGGGAGCAATCGCCTTTGGAGCTGTTGTCGTTCTGACCATGTTTGCCGCCATGCGCTTTGACCCGCGGCTGATCTGGGATCCGTTTCAGAAAGAGAGCTGAATATGCCCGAAAATCACCAAACTCCGGAATTGGAGCTGATTCCCGATGCAATCGTAGACAGGCGCCGTCGCAGGACCTCCCAGTTGATCTGGCTGATACCGGTTTTGGCCGCCCTGATTGGCTTGTCTTTGGCAATCAAATCCTACATGGACCGGGGGCCGGTCATAACCATCATTTTCAAGAGTGGTGAAGGCATCGAGGCGGCTAAAACCAAAATCAAGTACAAGGATGTGCAGATCGGCGAGGTCAAGAGCGTTACCATCTCCAAAGATCGTTCCCACGTTGTGGTCACTGCCGAATTCAAGAAGGACGCGGAAGGCCTGCTGGTGGAAGATACCCTGTTCTGGGTGGTCAAGCCGCGTATTTCCGGCGGCACCGTCTCAGGCCTGGGTACATTGATGGGTGGTTCCTATATCGGCATGGATGTGGGTAAATCAAAGCAGTCCAAATATGACTTTACCGGCCTGGAAGATCCTCCCGTCGTTACCATGGACGAGCCGGGCGCCCAGTTCAAGCTGCATGCCGCAGATATCGGCTCGCTGAATATCAAATCACCGGTGTTTTTCCGACGCATGCAGGTTGGGGAGGTGATTTCCTACGAACTGGACAAGGATGGCAAGGGTGTCACGCTGAAGGTTTTTATCCGGACTCCTTTCGACAGGTTTGTCAAGGCCGGCACACTCTTCTGGCATGCCAGCGGGATCGACTTTACCATGGATGCCAGCGGTCTCAAGGTCAACTCCGAATCAATGGTTTCGCTGCTGCTGGGCGGCATCGCCTTCCAGACGCCCGAGGACAGCGTCGACATCAGGCCTGCCCCGGCCAACAGCACCTTCACGCTCTTCACCACCAAGGAAGAGGCCCTGAAGCGTATCGACAGCATTGTGGAAACCTATCTGCTTGTTTTCAAGGAGTCCGTGCGTGGGCTGTCAATCGGGGCGCCGGTTGATTTGCGCGGGGTTACGGTGGGCGAAGTCTCGCGTATCAGCGTCGAGCTTGATACACGCAACAAGAGGTTTGTCATGCCGGTAGAGGTAAAGTTCTATCCGGAACGTTTGCGTGCCCACTCCCGTTCGATATCAAAAATATCTCCCCGGCAGAGTTCAAAACAGCTTGTAAATGCCCTGGTCAGCAACGGAATGCGTGCCCAGATCAGAAGCGGCAATTTGTTGACCGGCCAGCTGTATATCACGCTCGATTTTTTTCCCAAAGCGTCCCCGGCCAGTGTTGACTGGGCTCAAAATCCTCCGGAATTTCCGACCACGCCCGGGAACATGGAGCAATTCCAGACAATGTTGATGCAGATCGTTCAGAAAATCGAGAAGCTTCCGCTGGAGGAGCTTTCCGGAGATACGCGCAAAACCCTGCAATCCCTGGAAACAACCCTGAAAAATGCGGATAGATTGCTCAAGAATGTGGATGCGGTGGTTGTCCCGGAAACACGCCTGATGCTGGAGGATGCGCGCAAAACCCTGAACGAGGCCAACAAGGCCCTGGCCGGGGCAAAACAGACTCTCTCCGTGGATGCGCCGCTCCAGCGGGATCTGCGCGAAACCCTGCGCGAGGTCAGCCGCGCCGCCCAGTCGCTGCGGGTGCTGGGGGATTACCTGGAACAGCATCCCGAAGCCCTGATCAGCGGCAAGAAGGAGGAAAAACGATGAAGACCGTCTATACCTCTGGCGCGATCCTGCTGCTGTCCTGCGCTTTGTTCCTGCTTACCGGATGTGCCAGCTCTCCCCAAGCCCGCTTCTACACCCTGATAGCAACGGCAAGCCAGGGCACGCCCTCTGTCCAGGGTGCAACCCCTTCGGTTGCAATCGCCTCGGTGACCATTCCGGAGCTGGTTGATCGTCCCCAGTTGGTGGTTCGTTATGACGACTCGAGTGTTGAGCTGCTGGAAACCCACCGTTGGGCTGAGCCGCTGAAGAGCGCCGTATCCCGTGCCATGGCGGAGAATCTCTCCCGCCTGCTGGTTTCCGACAGGGTCTCCTCCTATCCCCAGGCTGCCTCGCTTTCGGCGGATTTCAAGGTCTATGTGGATCTGCAGCGTTTTGAATATACGGGTAAACAGGTGGAACTGGATGCGCTCTGGTTTGTCCGACGGCAGGATGACAGCCCGGCCGGCAATGGCCGGTCACAGGTGCGCGAGCCGGTGACGGGCAGCGGATATGAGGGTGCGGTGGCAGCCTTCAGCCGGGGGCTGGCGGGTGTCAGTCTGGAAATTGCCCAAGCCTTGAAAAAAGAGTGGTCTGGCGGGAAATAATTCCTAACTGTCTGAAATCGGCCAGCCGGTTTCAAAGCCGGGTGGGAAGAAGTTCTCCCTGGTGCGATTATAGTAGCCGAACTGCAGCCGTGGGAATTCCTCTTTCAAGCGCTGCAGCAACCGGTACATGCCGATGCCCTTGCCGGATACTCCCATCTCGCGGTTGTAATAGTCGGGGTCGATGGACAGGTTGCGCAGCTGGAGCATATCGACACCGGTGTCGGCCACGAAGCGGAGCAGCGCCTCGACCTCTTCCGGCGCGTCGCTGACTCCGGGTGAGACCAGATAGTTGATCATGGTAAAACGGCCGGCTTCCTTGGAGATTTTGACCGATTGGAGCACATCGCCCAGGGAATATCCCTTGGGACGATAGTAGCGGTTGTAGAGATCCTCGCGCACCGAGTTGAGGGAGAAACGGAACGAATCCATGCCCGCGTCGCATAACAACCGGACTTTATCCGGCAGGGAACCGTTGGAATTGAAATTGATTGTGCCGCGTGCTGTGGCCTGTTTCATGCGGCGGGTCGCTTCGGCGATGGTGTCGGCCTGCAGGATCGGGTCTCCCTCGCACCCCTGACCGTAGGAGACGATGGCCTGCTCGGCCTGCTCCAGGTGCGGCACGGCGATCTGACAGAGCTCTTCCGGTGTGGGGACAAAGCTGATCCGCTCGTGATTGGCCGGGCAGCACTCTGACGGCTGCAGGCTGATGCACCCCAGACAGGCCGAGTTGCAGGAGGGCGAGGTTGGCAGCGGCGCCTCCCAGCGGCGGTAAAACAGATTTTTTGCGGCAAAGCAGTGGTAATCCAGGGCGCAGCGGGAGAGTTGCTCCAGCAAACGGTTGTCGGGCATCTCCCGCAGCATCTTGCGCACCAGCGGGTCCAGGGTGCGGTCATCGTAGTTGCAGGGATTCCAGTTGCTGTTGCTATCTACTTTTGAGGCAGCCACCACGAAACAGTCGCGCTCCTCATCCCACCCCACGGCGGTGTAGGACCAGAGCGGCAGGTGGCTCCTTTTGCGGGAGTAGTCGCAGGCCGGCAGCAGGGTGCGCAGGTAACCGGGCGCCATGAAGGCGGCCACGGCCTGGATCGGTTGCCGCCGCTTCCCCTGGGGGACGCTGTCAACGGTAACAAAGCCCTTCTTGCGTTCATCCCAGCCAATGGGCGGCATGGCCGGCATGGTGAACAGTCGACTGTCCTCGGGTAAGGGGATCAGCTCCACATCCTCCGGTAATACCGGAACAGTGCCACTCATGCCGGTCATGCAGAACTCGGGGTGATCGTAGATGGTTCCCTTCTGATCGGCATACAGCATTTTGGGCAATTGTCGCGGCATATCTCTCTCCTCGTTGTTCGAATCTCAGCGGCACTCTACCCCGATTGCCGGTGCTTTTCAATCTCGGATGTGGTGCCGGATAGGTGGCGGCACGCTCGTGGGAACTTCTTTATGCACATAAAAACCGGTTGTACCGAGTCGGAAACAGAAGCAGGGAAATAATGGAATCGGACGAATGTACCGTGAAGGAACCCACATGACCGAATTCTCCGAACTGTTCGACGCCCTGGACCGGGACCGGGACGGCTTGCTTACCAGGCAGGAGCTGTACCGGGTGGCCCGGGAGTTGGGCTGGCAGCAACCGCAGGCCCCCATCTATGCCCTGCTGGATTTCATGACCATTCGCACCCCGCTGGACCGGGAGGCCTTTGTTGCCTGCATGGCCGAGGTAAGCCGGGATCCCCAGGGCGCCTATGGACGGGCGCTCTGCCGGGGGCCACGGGGAGCGGTATCGACATTCCGTGGAATGGTGCTCGAAAATGAAAAAACTGCGAATACTGCACCCGGCGAACCCGGATATCACAACGAAAGCAGGATGCTGTGGGATGGAAGCGGGTATGAAGGGATCTCCGAATTGCTGCAAGAGCTCCTTAGCGCCGAGCATTGCGGTAATTTCAGTGATGCGCTTAAACGATCAGCTATTCCGAGTCACACTGTTCTCTCCAGGGAAACGGCGCTTTTGCTGATCGATCCGCAGCGCTCCTTCACCGCCGGAGATTGGATGCGGGGGCTTGGTCCACTGGGGGAGATGGAGGTGATGCCGATCCGTCTGGCGTTCGATAACTGCGCCCGCCTGCTGGAGGCGGTCTACAAACACGCCGAGGTGATGTTCAGCCGCTGCCCGTTTTCTCCGGAGAGTTACGGTTGGGATGATACGTTGGACCAGATCATCGATGAGAGTCAGCTCTATTTCATCAAGCCGAGCAACAACCTGCTCATGCCCGATAGCAACGGTTACCGCGAATGGGTGCAAGGTCTGCTTGACCATGGCATCCGCACCCTGGTCATGGGCGGCTGCACCCTGAACAGCTGTCTGCGCGTCTCGGCTGTCGCCACCCGCAACAGCTCCCCAGGCGATGCGCTGGAACTGGTGGTGGATCTGAGCCTGTGCGGAGCCAGGGCCAGCAACTATCTGAACTCGAGCCAGTTCGGGGGGATTTCGGCGGTGGAGGCTGCCATGCGGGAGATGTCGGCCTGCGGGGTGAGAGTGGCTGAGCGGGTTGTTTGGCGATAAACTGTTCGGAACAAGACGGGGGCGTATCACCATCCGCTGGTAATACGCCCCCGTTTTTTGTTTGTTGACCTTGAAAATGTTATGCCAGGGTAAATTGTCCGACCATGCGTTCAAGTTCTCCGGCATTGGAGGAAAGCTGGCTGGCAGCGGAGGCAGATTCGTGGGAGCTGTTGGCGCTGGACTGAACCACCTCGGTGATTTGCTGGATATAATTCGTTATTTCGGTTGTGGTGGCAGTCTGCTCTTCAGCGGCGGTTGCGATCTGGTTTATTTGTGAGGTTACTTCGTTGATCTGGTTGAGGATGTTTTCCAGGGCGATTCCGGATTTGGCGGCGTCCTTGGTTCCCCGCTCAACCTCCTTGACCCCTTCCTCCATGGAAACAACCGCTCCGCGCGTCTCGGACTGAATCGCCCTGATCATCTGGCCGATCTCCTTGGTGGCCTTTGTTGTCCGTTCCGCAAGTGCCCTGACTTCATCGGCAACCACGGCGAAGCCGCGTCCCTGCTCTCCGGCCCTGGCCGCCTCGATGGCCGCATTCAGCGCCAGCAGGTTGGTCTGGTCGGCAATATCCTCGATGGTTCCGACGATTTCTCCGATCTGGTCGGAGCGGGAGCCCAGGCTTTCCACCGTGGCGGCGCTTTCCTTGACGCGGTCCGAGATGCGGTTCATGCCGGAAACTGTTTCCTGGACAACGGTAAAACCTTCCGTAGCCAGGTCACTGGCCCGTTTGGAGCTCTCTGCCGCCATGGAGCAGTTGTGGGCAATTTCCGAAGAGGTGGCAGCCATCTCTTCGCTGGCGGTGGCCACGGTTCCGGCCTGGGCGGCGGCTTCTTCAGCGCCCGATGCGATCTGCTCCGCTGTTGATTGCAGGACGCCGGTGGCCGATCCAACTTGATGGGCCGTATCCCTGATCGAGGCGATCATGGCGCTGATGGAGGTGATCATGCGGTTGATGTTCCGGCCCAGGTCGCCGATCTCGTCATCAGCGTAAATGCGCAACTGGGTGGAGAGATCGCCATCGGCGACTTTGCCCATGGCGCCTGCGACACGGTTAATTCTGGTGACCAGGTTGTTGACCAGGTAAGCGGCGGCGCCGAGCCCCAAGATAAATGAGATCACACCGGTAATCAGCAGGGTATATTTTGTTTTTGTATAGACCGTTTCAGCTTTTTTTGAAGCAGCTTCCACGCCTTCCTGCTGGTATTTGAGTTGCTCATCAAACGCATCCACAATTTTCTGGTTAAGAGAAGCACCCTCTGTTACCAGCAGATTGACCGCCTCATCCTGCCGGTGGGCCAGGACAAGATCGATTACCTTGTTGTTGACTGCGGCAGCAGGGGATATGACCGCCTTTGCGGCTTCGATCAGCTTGAGGCCCTTGGTTGATTTTTCAATGTTTTCGAGGTTATGCATCGCTTCCCGGTAACGTTTTCGAGCTTCATCGATCTTTTGCTTTTCCTTCATGATGGCATCCTGATCCTTGAGCAGGGCCAGCATGCGGATCGATACCTGGAGATCGGTCAGTGCTTTGTCCGACTGGGTGGCGTACATGGTCTTGAGATAACTCCCCTTGGCAATCTCTTCCACCGACTGATTGACCTTCTGGGTACTGTAGAGTCCAACACCAATCAGCATGGCCAGCATCAACAAAACAAAACCAAACACAAGTCCCAGCTTTAACCCGATCTTCATGTGCGTAAATGACATTCAGTCTCCTCCTGTGTTATGAGCCCGGTGGATCCCGGAGTATTTGCCCTGTTGGGTGGGTGGATATCGTGTGAACGGCGTTTGAAAGTTGCTCTTATGACACATTTGGTGCGAACATGTCCACTTGAAAAAATGTTGTACGTGACCTGGGTCACGTATTAAAAGCGGGAGCGCTGAATTTAGATCAGATGGGCTTTAGGTGCTTGTCGAAGCTGTTCACTTTCCCTGTTTGTTCCCTTCCGATGGCCATCCAGAGTGATATAACATGCTGTTCGAAATACCTTCGGGCGGGAAGGTCGTACGCTGTTTAAAGCTTACACCGAAATTCCCGCCTGGGCAAATGCCGGCTGCAAAATTCCGCTGGCGCAGATCATGTGTTCCTTGACCGCCTCCTGGAACCGGTACCAGTCGGTTTGAGATTTGGTCCCGGCATTGCGCCAGACGTATTTTTGGTCATAGTCGTCCGTTGCTCCATTGAACACTCTCTTCAGATCCGTGGCGCTGCTCAGCCAGTCGTTGTCGTCATAGTCAGCCAGCCCGTTGGCTGCTGTACGATACCTGGCAACCCTCTCTTCACCCCCTTTTTCGCAATCTCCGCTGTAGCTTTTTCCGAAAATGTCCGTCAGAAGTGTTTCCAGCTGGTCCCACCGATCATCCGGAGATTTATTGATGAGTTTCTGGAATTCCAGAAAGTGCTTGTAGGTGTTTCGCGCCGCCAGGAGAAAGCGGACGATGTTGTCCACGTCCGGGTTGATCAGCCGTTCATCGTTCCAGCGGTGGCTGACCCAGTCGGGATGGTGCAGGGCGTCGGCGTGGCCGATGTCCGGCATCAGGTTGGAGCCGATGGCGTTGAAATCTCCGAACCAGCCGATGAAATTCTGGTGAGCCCAGGTGTCCACATAGGCATGGGTGGTGACACCGATGCGGTAGAGGCCGCCCCTGTCGCCGGCTTTGTACTTTGAAGCCGCGCTTTGCAGGCTGTACTGCATGATTTTGTTGGCAGAGGAGCTGTTGGGGGTCGTGTTGAGTGGGTGGGTCGTTCCATCCTTGCGGGGTGAGGCCTGGGGCTGGTCTCCCGGCAGGAAGTGGAACAGCGGGTAGATCTTCATGATGTCACGCCTGGGCAGCAGGATATTCATGGTCTGGCTGACATGGCTGGTATAGGAGGGAACCACGTCGTTTTCATGGTCGAACACATTGATCTCAAAGTCATTATCATCCACAAGCTGGGAACTTCCGGCGATGATGCGCGCCTCATCGGCGCTGAACCCGGCATGTTGCGCAATCAGCCCGGTTATCCAGTAGTGAAATTCGATGTTCATGATCTGCTCCTCTAACTATGGATGGGGTGAATGGGATCCTGGCCGGGAAATGGTGGTTATGCCGGTTCTCCGGCAAGTGCTGAAAAAAAGAGTTCCCGGCATCTGCTCTCATCCTCAATGGTCATCATATCCGGAGTAGGTTCCTCTGGTATCTCCCTGCCGATTGCCAGTCTCTTCTCCCGGCAGCCGGGATTATGGGAAAGCAGTTCGGCCTGCCCATAACCAAGCCCTCTCAGAAACGAGGCGATGCCGGTCAGATTGTGCCGGGTGGCCGTAATCCCGGGGATCAGCGGTACCCTTGGCATGAGCTTCTCCCGGGCCATACCGGTCAAGCGGACAAAATTGTCGAGTATGGGGCGGTTATCCCTGCCGGTGAAGCGCTGGTGCTGATCAGGGTCGAGCAGCTTGATGTCGTAGAATATCAGGTCAATCCTGGGGAGGAGCCGGGTGGAGAAGTGCTCGAAATCGAACAGTCCGCAGGTCTGGAGAGCAGTGTGGATTCCCCGTTGCTTCAGATCCCGGAGCACCTGCTCCAGGTAGTCCATGTGCACCGTCGCTTCTCCACCGGAAAAGGTTACGCCACCGCCGGAAGACTCGTAAAACAACCGGTCCCGCAGCAGGAGCGCTACCAGTTCGCCCGCTGGAAGATACTCCCCCCTTCGTTCCAGCGCCAGGGCCGGACAGGTCTCGGCGCATCTGCCGCAGGCCGTGCAGGTCGTGCGTGAAATCCGGACCAACGGCTCAAGTGTTATGGCGCCCGTGGGGCAGACACCCAGGCATTCGCCGCAGCTGATACAGCGTTGCGGGTAACAGGCGATCTCGCACTCCGTTGATATGGTTTCCGGGTTGTGGCACCAGACGCATGAAAGGGGGCACCCCTTGAAAAAGACTGTGGTTCGTATCCCCGGCCCGTCATCAAGGGCGAAACGGTGGAGCGGGAGGAGCAATGGCAGCTGCCTGCTCATAGGCCTCCGCTGGCCATCAGTTGCAGCCGCTTCGCCATATAGGCGAAGCGGTACAGGTAGTTGAGGTTTCCGTCCAGGCTGACCTCCTGGCGGAGCATGGAGCCGAGCACATCCGGTTTTGGTGAGAGGATGTAGTTCATGAGCGCCTTGCCGTCCTTGAAGGTGACGGAGATGTTCGGATCCTCGATCAGCTCCTCGTTGACGCTCAGGCTGTCGTTGTCAAATACCGCGGCAACGGTAATGGCGTCGTCACTGCTCCGGAACTGGTAGCGCCCCTTGAAACCGATGATGTTACGCCGGTAGTCGCTGTTCAACAGCAGGACGATACCCATCAGTTGCAGAAGAATCATAAGAAAGTCCTCGGCCAGTTCCGACTCCATGCAGCTGGTAAACTTTTTAACCATCTCATCAAAAATAAAATTGTCAGGCATGGAAACTCCTTCAAGGCGGGTGTCCGGTACGGATTTACTCGAACGGCAGCATGGATCGTTGGGCATCGGGAAACGGTACCGCCTGGCCACTGCGGATATCGTAGGCGGTTCTGGTGATGATCTCTTCCTTCATGGTGTCGGTCAGATCCTTGAAATAGGCCGAATACCCCGAAACCCGCACCAGCAGGTGGGGATAGTTTTCCGGATGCTGTTTGGCGTCCAGGAGTGTCTCGTAGGAGAGAATGTTGAACTGGATATGGAGGCCGCCGGCGCGGAAATAGGCTTCGATGGCCTGGCTGAATTTCTGGAGATCGTCCCGATTTGCAATGGCCGGGTATTTCAGATTGAAAGCCTCGCCACCAGGGATATGCAACGGGTCGATGGAGGCCACGGCGTTCAGGCAGGCGGCCAGTCCGCTCGCTGCCTGGGAGACCGGGGTGATGCCGCTGGCCAGGAGCCGGTTTGCTTTTCTGCCGTTGGGCAGCGCTCCGGAGAGTTTGCCCTGACCGGCGTGGTTGGTCATGGTCCAGTAGGCCGGGCGATACCTGCCGCCCCGGTAGTTGACATACCCCTGATAGGTTTCAAAGAGAAATCCGATCAGGTTGCGTGCGTTTTTGCGGGCGATGGCATCGTCGGTGCCGTATTTTGGTGTTCTGTTGAGAAGATAGAGATGCAGCGGGTCATCGCCGTTAAAATCCCGTTTCATGGCCTGCAGGATCTGGTCGAAGGTATATTTTTTGTCGATAAAGACCGCTTTTTCAATGGCATTGAGGGAGTCCACCGTGTCGGCAAAACCGATGTGGGTGGCGCCCGAGGAGTTGTAGAGGGCGCCGCCGAAGATGAGATCCTTGCCCTTTTCCATGGGCCCCTCGAAAAGCGCCGACAAGAGGGGGGTGGGAAGGCATTCCTGGTGGGTCCGGCCCATCATCTCGTTCAGCTGGACCGCATGCCCGATAACCCATGCCAGCTGGGCCTTGAATGCCTCCCAGAAGGGGGCGAAACCGGCAAACGTTGCCGGATCGCCCGTTTCGGGACCGATCTGCTCGTCGCCGGTCACCGGGCGCTTGCCGTTGTAGAGGGCCAGTTCCAGGGCGGAAACCAGGTTGAGCATGATCGAGCTGGAGGCGTCGTAACTCCGGCCGGATGCTGACAGTTCGACACAGCCGATGATGGCGTAGTCGCGGGCGTGTTCGGTTGCGATCCCCTGGTTCTCCAGAGTCCGTATGGCAACCGCGTCATTGTAAAAGGCGGGAACAGCCTTGGTGCTGGCAATCACCTCGGCCACCCTGTCACGGTATGCAGCGCTGTTCTTCTCATAGTGGAAGCGGGCATTCACGCTGGGGTCCCGTAAACTGAGCAGTTCGGTTGCCCTGAGCATCAGGTAGGTCAGGTCGTTGACCGCGTCCTCACCAGTGTTGTCAATGCCGCCGACGGTTACGGCCGGGACCGTTCCCGCGCCGCCGAACAGCTCCTCGGCAGTTTCGGGGACCAGGTTGGTGTTGTCGTTGAGTTTCAGCCAGAGACAGCCGATGATCTCCAGCGCTTCCCGGGTGGTGAGGGCGCCATTGGATATGTCGCGGAGATAGTAGGGGTAGAGGATCTGGTCGAGTCGGCCGGGGCTGATGGCCATGTTGATATTCTCGGCATGGATGCCCACCTGCAGCAGCCAGAGGGCGTTGACCGCCTCCCTGAACGTGCGGGCCGGTTTTGCCGGGACCTGGGCGCAGACTTCGGCCATGGCCAGCAGGTTTGTTTTTCGGTCGGGGTCGGTTTCGATCTGTGCCAGGTGCGCTGCTCTTGTGCTCAGATTGCCGGCATAGGCGACGATGCCCTTTAGGGCGGTCTGAACAGCCTGGTATAAGGAGAGTTGCTCCGTTTCATCCGCGCTCAGGCTGCCCTTTGCCTGTAGCTCTCCGGCATGGCGGGCCGCTTCGCTAACGATGAATTCCAATCCTTTTTCCAGCGCCAGTGAATAACAGGGGACGGTGTGGGAAATGGTGCCGGCTTTGCTGGCGATGAAGAAGACAATCCGCTCGAAAAGCTTCATGCTGGGGGGGTTGTTGAATTTCGACCTGGTCTTCTCCAGGATGTTGCGCTCCATCCAGTAGGGGAAAATCTCAAGATTGAGCTCTTCCGCCTCCTGGGGAGAGATGGTTTGCGGGTTTTTGGCGCGGCTGCTCATGGTGTCCAGTTCCGGCCAGATGGTCAGGCCGGTCAACTCCGGATAGACCGGGGCGCCGAAATATTTCGAGGTTGTCGTTCCCGCCAGCAGGTTGTCGTCGAAAAAGAGCGCTTCCTTGTTGGTCAGAAAATGGTTGACCGCTCCCGCATACCTGGTTTCCATCGGCTCATGGGGAGAGGACTCTTTTTCCAGATACCGGGTAACGCATCTGGCACGTTCGATACATACTTCAGTCTTGGCAGCGAAGTTTCGTTCGCGGAGTTTTTGGAGAAGGGGAAGGTTGTCGAGACCGTACTCCGCCAACCTGATGTCGGGTAACGATATGGTAGCCATGGTAACTCCTGTTGTTGAATCAATACGGTCATGCGCCTACATGTTTTTACCCCGGCGAATCGTCCAGAAGTCATCGGACAGGTTTCGATCCGCCACATACTCGTAGGGCATGGTGAAATAACCTTTTTTGCCCCAGTCCGTACCCCACGAATTGCGTACCATGAAGCGTTTGGCCGCATCATCATAGCCGACCCCCAGCACCGCATGGCCGCCAACCATCTTTTCTCCCTGTTTTGGCAAATCCAGGACTCCGGTCTTGGCCACCTGCTGTGATTCAAAACCTTCGTACACGGAAAAGCCGAACACAAAGGGATAGCCCTCTGCCAGGCAGGCGCGCATTTCGTCAAGGGTGTTGATGCGGGCGTAGGAGAGGATCTGATGCTCCAGAGCTTCCGTGTAGCAGGGTTTGGGAGGTTTACTGGCAAACCTGGTGATGTCGTAGGGCCAACTCTTCTCGGAACAGGCCCCCTGTTTGACCAGCGTCTTGATGCCGTCACGGATCATGGCCCCGGAATCGGTTCTGATTGAATTTTCCATGACCCGCTCGTTGTAATAAATGAACAGGCGGCTTATGTCCACATAGGGGGCCTTGTCCTTGTTCATCAGAAACTCAAGGGCGCCTGCCAGGGCATTGGCTGTGCAGCTGCCCAACTCCTTCTGATCCTCAACCGGTGAGCACCCTTTACGCAGATCAATCTTGGCCGGAAGTTTTGCCGGAATTTTCCGCACGACGCCATACAGGTGATCGCGATTATCCGGAATATCCGGCAGCCAGCCATAGATCACCTTGCGTATGTCGGGGGCGGATTGCAATGGTTTCCTGATTTTCGTTTTGGATGTTGTCATGTCGATTCCTCCTACTGAGCACAGGCGTATATTAGTGTATTTTCCTACTTTTCCGCAGATATTTCAACCAGTCTCGGAGGGGTGTTCATCTGGTCGGCGGCCTTTACCGGCAGAAAGGCAAACTGGAATACGGGCCGTAGTTCATCGCTGCCCCCGTTGACGGATTGTTCCTTGTAGCCGAATTTCCACTGATCGAGCTTGTAGGCTTCGGCCCTGCCGGTTTTGGCAAGCGCTTCGTTGCGAGCCTCTTCGAAGCTCTTGATCTGCAAGATAACCTGGTTCGGCACGATTTTCCTCCAGACGCGGGAGGCGCTCAGAATGCCGCCGTCATTGGCCATGCGGATGTTTGTGATTCCTCCCTCGCCAAGGATATCGATGCGTTTGCCATCAATTTCGATCTGGCGCTTGTAGGTAACCAGCACGCCATCCTGGGTCTGCTTGATATCGCCGGATGCGCCATTGATCGGCATGCTTGCGTTCATCAGTTTGGTGACAACCGGTTCGCCCAGTTCACTGTCATACCAGCCCAGGTCGGTGACCAGCTTTTTCGCGCGGCTGAGATGCTCTTGTTCGGTTAGTGTTGGTCTCACCGGCAACTTGACCTGAACGGTTTTGAGGAAGACCGCGCCACTCTTCGGCTCGATGCGCACGGTTGCCTTGCCGCCGGCAAAGTCGGGCAGGGTGGCAACCGGTTTGGCTGACATGCGCCGTAGCGCGGGAGACACATCGGCGGCAACCAGCTTGAACAGGGGTAGATATTTGGGGATCATATGAATTTCCAGCGGCTTGTGCGCCGATGCGCTGCCGGATGGGTAGCGGATGTGGTAATGGGTGGCGCCGGAGGTGTTGGGTTTGTTGGTGAAGGCGCTGTCGTACAGCGGTGTTGCCGTAATGTTTGCTCCGCCGGTTGTGATGCAGAGCGGAACCACACCCCAGTCACCGAAGCCGTTGATAAATGAGTCGGCCACGGACAAACCATGATTGTTGTAATTGTCCCAGACCTTGTTGACATTGCCTTCGTGGCAGTAGGCCGAGGTCGACATGCCGCAGGCCATGCGCAGATCGGGTGTCAGCACCGGTCCCCAGCGTTTGAACACATCGCGCATGGCATCCGTATCAGTGCTGCCGGAGAAGTTCTGGGGGCAGGCGTAATCCATGCTGGCTCCGGCGCAGACTTTCGGGCCATGGGCAAAGACTTCGCAGGAACATTGCCAGTAGTAGCGCAGCATGCCTCCTCCGGTGACATTTGCCAGTGTCATGTTGCCCTGGGATGCGGAATCTCCCAGGGTGCTCCAGCCGGTGGGGTTGCCATGGCCGGCGTAAAAGAAGAGCATGGTTTGGTCGATGCCCGAGCTGGCGTTCGTGTCCTCGCCGCTGGGTGTGTGGCCTTTATCGTAGTAATACTTGGAGGTGTTGGTCTGGCCCACATGCATATGCCGTTTGCTCCAGCCGTCGGGCGCATGGTTGGGGGCGGTGGCGCTGCCGCCCATGTCAACGCCGAACAGGAACTCATTGGCTGTATCGATGTGCCAGTCGGTATTGCCGTGGGCCGAGATGGCGCTGTTTGCGGGTGGATTGCAGTGCAGTTCAAAGGGAGCCTGGGGTGATGTCATGGGGTTGGGGGAGAGTATCTTGATGGCCTGCCACCCCTTGTAGAAGGGCAGTGTCGTTCCTCCCAGCGTCCAGGTGGTGCTTACCGGAAGGGTGCCTGGTTTTTTGAAGACCAGTTTTTTGGTAATGGTGTCGGTGGCGCCGTCGCTCCGCGTGAAGATGTAGGTGACTATTCCGGCGCTGTTGGAAGTGACTGTGCCCTTGAAGGTGACAACCGCGGGACAGTCGTTCTGTTTGAGCAACGGAGTTGTTGACAGGGCAGCGCCGGTTACCTGGGCATGCGCCGGGTACCCGCTTGCCAGGCAGATCAGTGATGCGACAGCCAGCGATCTGGGGAATCTTCTTTTCAGCATGGTAATCTCCTTTTTCCTTGGTGTGCGCGTTATCCGCTTCAGTTTATCCCGCCAGTACCGTCTTGGCCTGTTCCCAAAAGGAGATGCGCTCCTGCAGACCGACCGTACCTCCGTTGATCCGTTTGGTGATGGTTCTGAAATCCTCGTTGTCATCCTCGTTGCTCTGATTATCGGCCAGTTCATTCAGACCGTGGGACTTCCAGAACCAGGCCGCTGAAAGGGCGGCCGCATCCGGTTGGCTCAGTAGTTCCGGCTGCTGCTCCAGCGGCAGACCGGTTCCCTGGCCCGCCGCGCGGTAGTTTCCCCGCCCGGTGAGCTGAATCAGGCCGCGTCCCCGGAAACGCCAGCCATCACCGCTGTTTTCGTTACCATTGCCAAGGCGATCCGCATAGACCCGATTGGCCAGTTTCTCGGGATTCTTCTCGTAGGGGAGCGCTTTTTCCAGGGTGGGAAAGCGATTGGGCCAGACCTGCGTGAGCCGTTTGGCTGAATAGTTCAGGTTTTCGGAAAGTTTTGACAGTTGCCCCGATTCATGGGCGACCTGGGCCAGAAAAGCTGCCATGCGCTGACTGCCGGTGATGTCGAAGTGCGTCATGGCGCTGTTGAGCGCTGTGGTCCAGGTTGCCGGGTCTGGGCAGGCGGGCATGATGCTGGAAAGTTGCTGTTCGGTCAGTTCGGGCATGGGCGCCTCCTATGAAGGGGTGGTTCGGTCGTGCTCTATTTCTTGGACTCCTTGGTCTTCTCTGCCTCGGAAAAGAGCCGTGTTGTGACCTTGTCAGACATGAACTTGAGCAGCTTGTCACCGGTAAAACCGGCAAAGAAAAGCACCAGCAGGTAGAGATAGATCTGTTTGCCCGGTGGAGCCTTCAGGTCCAGAAGAGGTTCTTTCTTTTCCGATTTGGGCGATGAATAGGGGAGAAAAGGAGTGTTCCTGGCGTGAGATGCCTTTCCCGCAACCCTTCCGGGCAGGTTGCGAATAAAAACGGGATCATGCCACACCGGTGACGTCATGCAGAGGTAAGCCCTGTTGTAGCGCTCCAGGGGCGGTTCGATACGGATCAGGTAGTTGCACTGGATCATCCAGAAGACGATCAGGGCTGCCACGGCTCCCTGGGTGGTCCGGACCAGGGGGAAAGAGAACACCGCGATCCAGAAGTGCCCCTTGGCCATGAATTCCTGTTCACCGGTCAGAATCCCGCTTGCCAGTCCACCCATGGCGCCCAGCAGGAGCACGCCGCCCAGCGCCAGGGAAAATCCTCCCGGTCGGGCGAATTGCAGCAACAGGAACGAAATTCCCAGTACCAGCAAAATGCTATAGATAAGAATCAGCAGTCTCCGGGACCAGATATCCCAGAAGCGGTCATCCACATTGTCATTGATGACGTTTGCCGCGGTACGGTACAGCTGGGCGGTACCCTTTTCCATGACCGGGACCGCCTGTTTCAGGGACTCATCGAGTTTTTTCTGCTTTTCTTCGATCATGGATATCCAGTCCAGACGGACGATATCCGGCAGGGGAGCGGTTTTCAGGTCATGCAGGGTCTTGCGCCCTTCGGCGGACAATTCCTCGGCGTCCATCAGCAGGAGCATGTCCTCGGATACGCGGTGAATCAGGCGCCAGGCAATGAAGATCTTCCGGAATTTCCACCACTTGGTCGGCATCAGTGACTCATGGACCTCGGCCAGTTTCCTGGCGCACTGGTCGATGATCCGTTGCTTGAGCGGTTCGCTCTGGCCCCTGTCGGCCATGGTCGCCAGTTTCTGGCAACAGTCCAGGTATTCGGCCACCACATGCTGCGCACTGAAATTAATCACGCCCCTGCGTTGTAAAAATCGATCCGACTGGTTATTGTCATCCATTGATTCATCCTCTGTCCGTGCCCTGTCATGAGTATAGGCCGCCACACCACAACACGCTGTTGTGAACGGAACATGCCGCACTTAGCTGCGGTTTTGTTTGTACAGCGGTATTTGGATTGATCTGGAGTAAATGTAACTATGTTCTAATTTAACCGGAGTGGGATATAAAAACAACCTAAAAAGGGGATGCTAATTTTGGGGGGCGGGGCGGCTGGTAAGCTTCTCACAGGATCTTCCTGCTAATAATACTCTTCACTATAGCCAGGGACCGCATCCAGGAAACCGGAGATAGTTTTTGCGCGGGCAAGGGCGGCATCCACATCAGCGATCAAGCGCATACGGTCTTTGGGATAGCTGCCGGCCAGATTGAGGAAGTTGGAGACGTGGTTCGAGCGCAGGATGGTGCGCTCCGGATTCAGGTGGACCAGAACCTCCCGCGCCTCCAGCATCAGCTCGCCATGGCTGCAGCGATCAAGGGAGCTGACAAACTCTTCGTTGTGGCGGTGGAACAGGGTCAGCAGGGAGAAATACTCCGGGTTGACCCGGTTCACCCAGGCTGCAGTGGCCCGGGCATGCTCCAGGCTGCGCTCCCTGCCGGCCAGGCCAAGGATGGCGGTGACTGAAAGTTTCATGCCGGCTGAGCGGGCCATGGTTGCCAGTTCCGCCATTTCAGCGGAGGTGTAGCCCTTGTTGATGGCCAGCAGGGTGACATCATCGCCGGATTCCAGGCCGAGGTAGAGCATGCGCAGTTTTTTCTCCCGCAACAGGGCCAATTGCTCAGGGTTCTTGGTGGTCAGACTTTTGGGGGAGGCATACGAACCGACGCGGGTCAAACCGGGAAAAGCCGCCGCCAATGCGTCGAGAATCGCCACCAGCCCCTCGTGGGGGTAGACCAGTGCGTCGCCGTCGGCCAGAAAAACCCTCTCAAAGCGGGAACGGTAGCTGAGCGGCAGTTCGTTGATTTCCTCCAGAATTTCATCCACCGGGCGTATCCGGAAGGTCTTGCCCTTGTACATGCCGCAAAAGGCGCATCGCTTCTGGGAACAGCCGATGGTGATTTGAAAGATCAGGCTGCGGGCTTCGCTGGGTGGACGGAAAACCGGTTCAACGTATCGGGGCATGTGATCTCCTGGGAAGGTGAAATAGTTCAATCCGGTCGTGTAACTTGCTCAAGAAAGGTCAGGCGCTCCAGTGCCTCGGCATCGTTGCTGGCGCACATGTCAAAGGCAGGCTGCAGGCTGGTGCATACGGCAGGCCGCTCCACTCTACCGAAAAGGTGACAGCGATTATCATCGGTCAGTTGAACGCAGCGGACCCCGGCCGGTTTGCCTTTCTCCATGCCCGGTATGGGCGATGATATGGACGGTGCGATGCAGCAGGCGGCGCACCCGATCCGGCAGTTCATTGGTGATTGCCTCCGCACGTCGATGGATATACGATTGCCACGCCGAATAATATCGATTCCAGCGCACAGGTCAACACTATTAACTCAACCAGTTTCTTTTCAGACCGCCCAAACAGTGCTACATTCAGCCAGTCGTCAGGTGGGGCTGAAACAGATTTGAAAGGCAGATTGAGATGATCCATATCATTCAGAACGATCCGGAAGTGCCGGTGGGGATTGTGGGGGAAGAGCTGCGACGTTGCGGTGTGGAGCAAACGGTTGTCCGGGTGTATGACGGTGAGCAATTGCCCGAGTTGTCGGTGACATCCGGGGTGATCGTCCTGGGTGGCGCCATGGGCGCCAATGATGATGTCCGCCATCCCTTTCTGGCGGACCTTAAGCGTTTTATCGGAGCACTGGTTGAGCAGGAAAAACCACTGATGGGAATCTGTCTGGGCGGACAGCTGCTGTCGGCCGCAACGGGGGGGGAGGTGACGTCCAACTTTAACGGTGAGAAAGGAACCTACTCGATCATGCTGACTGACGAGGGGGGCGAGGATCGGCTTTTTCGCGGTGTCGGCCTCGCTTTTATCAGTTTCCAGTGGCATAACGACAGTTTTTCCATTCCTCCCCGGGGTGTCAGGCTGGCCTTTACCGAAACCTGTCACAACCAGGCCTTCAGGGTCGGTTCACGGGCCTGGGGAGTGCAGTTTCACCCCGAGGTCAATCGGGACATCGTCAGGGAGTGGAGTTCATGGACACCGGAAACGGCTGCCCGGACTGATGAGTATGTGGCGACCTTTCAGGAGTGGGAGGACGACTATCGCTCGGTATCTCGGCAGCTGGTGGCGAATTTTGTGGAGATCGCCGGCTTTGTGTCCTGAGTACCCTGAATTGATCGGTTACGCGGGGACACTCACGGCTCCCACAGGTACATGAAACTGCCGCCGGAAAAACTGTTCATGCCTCCCAGTATCCCGGTCAGACCCGCCCTTGCTTCCGCGCCGGCATAGATACTGCCCTGATAGCTGCCGGGGCGGTGGTAGCTGACTACCCGCGCCTTCTCATCCCCGATCTTCTTCCTCAACCCTGCAATGACGTCATCCAGGTAGCCGGTCTTATCGATCAGCCGCGCCTGGAGCGCCTGGCCGGCGGTGTAGATGCGGCCGTCGGCCAGTTTGCGCAGTTCATCCCGCGACAGGGTATTGCCGGAGCGTGCCATGATCACATCCAGAAAGCGGTTGTGGAACTGGTTGATGATCTCCTGGGCCAGTTTCTCCTCTTCGGGGGTTGCCCGACGGAACAGCGACAGAATATCTTTCTTGTCGCCGGACTTGACGGTCTGCTCCTCGACCCCCAGC
>JACAAY010000039.1 GCA_013377095.1 Desulfuromonadales bacterium | reverse complement strand
GAATTGCTCCAGCACGCCACCGAGGAACTATTGCACGCCGACATGGTGGCCATGCGCATCATCCAGCTGGGGGGCACCCCGGTCACCAAGCCTGAGGAGTGGTACAAACTTACCAACTGCGGTTACGAGCCGCCGGATGACCCCTTTGTCAAGACACTCCTGATCCAGAATATCAAGGGTGAGCAGTGTGCCATCGGTGTCTACAAACGATTGATGGACATTACCAGGGAGGCGGATCCGGTCACCTACAACATGGTGTTGCAGATCCTGCAGCAGGAAGTTGAGCATGAAGAAGACCTTCAATCCCTGCTGGAGGATTTTGAGCTGATGATGCGGGCCTTCAGGGAATAACGCCGCCCGGAAGTACCTCACCCTTACGGTTTGCCGCAAAATACGGTCCCGCAGGCGTACGCCGGCGGGGCCGTTCATTTTCACCCTCCTTGAGGTGCATCAATTCAATGGAAAGGCCGGAAATTCCCGCTAATTTTACTTTGACAGCCGTGTATACAATACAGTATAAGACAATGTCTTATGTGTAAGCTGTCAAATCACCATCCAGAGAGAGAAGATCACCATGACTTTGAAGCCTGAAATCATTGCCCAGATTGAACGCGTACTCAGTTCTGTTGAAATGTTGCTGCCACGGGCCATCCCCCCCATCGACTGGTCAAAATCCCATGCCGCCAACTGGCGTCGGCATTCCTTCTCCGGTTATCTGGAAGCGGTCAAGTTCACGGACACTACCACCCTGGATGAGCTGCTCGGTGTTGAAGAGCAAAAAACCACCATGATTAACAATACAAAACAGTTTCTGGCCGGACTGCCCGCCAACAACGCCCTGCTGTGGGGATCGCGCGGTTCGGGCAAGTCCTCGCTCTGCAAAGCGCTGCTGAACGAGTTCGGCCCCCAGGGTCTGAGATTTATCCAGGTTGAGAAGGAAGACCTGATCTACCTATCTGAGATATTCAACGCCGTTGAGCACCAGCCTTACCGTTTTATCCTGCTATGCGATGACCTGACCTTTGAAGTGGGTGAACTGAGCTACAAGATGCTCAAAAGCGCACTGGATGGTTCGGTCTATTCAGCCCCGGAAAACGTTCTGATCTACGTCACCTCCAACAGGCGCCACCTGCTGCCCGAATACGAATCCGACCACCTGGGAGGGAAATTCGTCCGTGGAGAACTCCAGCAGAGCGAAGCCATGGAGGAAAAGGTCTCTCTTTCCGACCGCTTCGGCATCTGGGTCGCCTTCTATGCCTTTTCCCAGGAGCGCTACATCGACGCCGTCAGACTCTGTATCGCACGTGAGGCCCGCCAAAACGGAATGGAGATCCCCTGGACCACGGATCTGGAGCAGGAAGCGATCCGCTGGTCACAGGAAAAAAGCAAGCGCTGCGGCCGGACCGCCTACCAGTTTTCCCGGAACTGGGTTGGCCACTTCCTGATGAAAGCCAAAGGGGTCTGAATCCGACCCTGATCAGCTTGACAGACACAAAAAAAAGCCTGCTACATGCAGGCTTTTCTGTTTCTACTTCTCAATCCAGTCTACTTCTTCTGGACATCTTCCGCCTGAAGCCCCTTGGGCCCCTTGACGACATTGAATGTGACCTTGTCTCCTTCGGCCAGCGTTTTGAATCCACTGCCGCCGATAGCTGAAAAATGGACAAACACATCCCCACTACCGTCATCCTGCTCGATAAACCCAAACCCCTTGCTCTCGTTAAACCACTTGACTGTTCCTGTTGCCATTTCCTTTTCTCTCCTTTGTTGTCTGTCCTGCACCTGAACGGCCTGAGCGCCGCCCTCCATGACTCCTGTCCGCATCGTCTCCTGCTACCGGCGGAAGCTGCCACCTAGATTACCTCAGCTTGACGGCAATGCAACCCCACCAGAAAAAAACCCGCAAAAAAAAGTGGGAAAATTATCTCTTACAGCCGTGCCAGCACCTGCAATAGGTGCGGCACCACCTGTTTTTTGCGCGACATGACCCCCTTCAGTTCGTACAGTTGCGGTTCCAACTGGGGATAGCCCATGACATGCGCCAGCTCGTTTTTTCCCTCCGTCAGAAGGAGAGTCGTCTCGCTGATGATATCCGTTACCATCAGACCAGCCAGGTGCAGCCGGTCCTGTTCCCGGATACGCTGCAGCTCCAACCTGAGCAGGTTCTTCAGCTGGTGAAACTCATCGAATCCGACCACCTCCACCTGACCGATGCCAAAGGAGGTTTCCACGGCGCTGAAATGTTTGAAGTCAGACCGAATGGCCCTTTCCAATGATTCATGGGCGGAAAAACCGCTGCAGGCCGAGAAGATTTCCCGGCCGAAGGTGACGGCATCGAGACCGGACACGGCTTCGAGCCATACCGTTATTTCGCGGTCGCGTGGGGTGGTTGTGGGTGACTTGAGGATGACGGTATCCGAGAGAACGCCCGCCAGAAGCAGCGCGGCGATGGCTGATTCCGGCTGCAGCCCCTGTTGGCGATACAGACCGGCCACGACCGTGCAGGTGCTGCCCACCGGCGACGCAATAAAGGTAATCGGCAGGTTGGTGGGGGGATTTCCCAGTTTATGGTGGTCTATGACCTCCAGAATCTCCACTGATTCGGCCCCCGGCACGGCCTGGGACAGCTCGTTGTGATCCACCAGGATCAGGGCATAGGGTATGGGAGTCAGCAGTGAAGATTTGGTGGCAACACCGGCAATACTGCCGTCATCCTCGGTCACGATCACCGCCGGCTCACCGCTGTGGAGCAGCTTGAGGCGCAGATGGTCAAGGGATTCACTCACCTGGATATTTTCGAAGCGCGGCTCGACAAAACAGGAGAGGGGTGTGGAAAGACGGGCCAGCCAGGCAGAACTGGAGGTGTCGTGCGGTGTTGAGATAACGGCAACGCCCTTGTGTTTGGCCGCGGCCAGCAGATCACCATCGACTGAGTAGCCCCCGGTCACCACCAGCAGCCGCACCCCCAGGTCAATAGCTGCCTGCTGTATGGAGCGGCGGTTGCCGGTCATGATCATCAGCGAGGATAGTTCATACCCGGCCAGCTGTTCAGAAAACGACTCCTCCACCATGGCACCGATAAAAAGATGCAGGTGCTCGATCCCATCGTTCGGCCGGCCTGACAGAAACTCCCCCTCCAGGCAATCGCAGAGAGAACGGAGCGAGGTATCCACGCCACGTCTGCGGCCGGTGCCGGCTACAAGGTATTTTTCCGAAAGCTTGAGCAACGAAACCATGCCGACCGGCCTGTTGTTTTCATCCACAACCGGCAGAACCCTGATGGCATGCTGGTGAAAAAGCTGCAGAACGTCCTTGAGCGGCATGCTTGCCCTGGCAGTGACCGGCCGGCGGGAAATAATATCCCTGACCTTGGGGTACACGTCAGCCAGGAACAGGGGCGACTCCAGACCGAGCCGTCCGAGGATGTAACGGGTCTGGGGATTGGGCTCACCGGCAGTGGCGGCAATTACCTTGTCATTGCCGTGTGAGCGCTTCAAAGCTGCATAGGCTATGGCCGATGCGATCGAATCCGTGTCCGGATTACGGTGTCCGATAACAAAGATCTGTCTATCCATGACGTTTCCCTGATGCTGTCATTGTCCGTATATTTTCCGGGGGTTTTTCGGTTAATGCGCCCGCTGCGAACGCTGCGGATGACGGGCAGTGGGCGCTGAGCCGGTCTGTGCCGGTTTCTGTGTCTGCGGTTTATTCCTGGGTGAGGCGGCGCCTTTGGGCGTGCCAGAAGCAACTCCGCTCCCCTGCTGGGGAGTTTTTCCGGCTGGCTGCTTCCCACGACCCCGGGGTGGCTGCGGTGGCCGGGCAAACTCGCTGTCCTTGCTGGGCGCGGGAATGCTGTAGTCAAAGCCCCCCACGGTGTGGCGTACCAATGCTGAATTAAGCTTTTTCTCTATGGTGCGCACCATGATCGCATCATCGCTGGTCACCAGGGTAAAGGCATCACCGCTACGGGCGGCACGCCCGGTACGGCCGATACGATGGATATATGCCTCGGCGGTGTCGGGAATATCGTAGTTGACCACATGGGATATCTGGGAAACATCGATGCCGCGGGCAGCAATGTCCGTGGCAACCAGGATCTGAAAAGTTCCGTCACGAAATCCGTCCAGGGCGGCCTGCCGGCGGTTCTGGGAGAGATTACCCTGCAGCGAGGCGGCTTTGTAGCCGGCTTTTTCCAACTGTTCACCAAGGCGTTTGGCCCGGTGTTTGGTGCGGGTAAAAACCAGCACCGACTCGGTATCGCTGTGACGCAACAGTTCCAGCAGAAGCGGCGTTTTGAGGTGCTGGCTGACCGGATAGAGGGCATGGGTGACCGTAACCGGCGGTGCGGTACTACCAGCCTGAACCGTAACCGGCTGATGAAGGATGTCGCTGGCGAGCCTGCGGATATCATCGGGCATGGTGGCCGAAAAAAGCAGCGTCTGGCGCTGACTGGGGAGATGTTTGAGAATCTTGCGGATATCGGGCAGAAAACCCATGTCGAACATCTGGTCAGCTTCATCGAGCACCAGCACCTCAACCCCAGCCAGGTCGATGGTACCCTGACCCAAATGGTCAAGCAGCCGCCCGGGACAAGCCACAATAATCTCGACACCTCTTTTGAGTTTTTCGATCTGCGGATTGACGGATACGCCACCGTAGACAGTCATACTTTTAATACGGGTCTGACGCCCCAGCAGGGTGATGGCCTCGTTGATCTGTTCGGCCAGCTCACGGGTGGGCGCAACGACCAGGGCACGAACACGGCCCCGTTCTCCCTGTATCAAGCGATGCAGGATCGGTAGTACAAAAGCCGCCGTTTTACCGGTACCGGTCTGGGCCAAACCCATGACATCGCAGCCGGCCATGACCGACGGTATGGACTGTTCCTGTATCGGTGTAGGTGTCGTGTATCCCGCTGCCATTGCTCCGGCGGTTACGCTGGGATGAAAATCAAATTCCTGAAAATCCATGGTACTCCTTCTTGGTTGTGTAACGCAAAAAGCCCCGACCTGAGTTGGGGCTTGCGATACTGTCGTTAAACATTACTACTCTGCCGCTTATTGAGGGTCACTCGTTCTGTCATACTATTTGTTACAAACTATCAGGTTTTTGAACGTTTGTATGCATAAATCATACGTGACGCGCCATACCTCACCGTGTTCGCACCTGTTACGGTCCGGTAGAATGTGTGTACCGGCCAGGTCACCACTGCCGACAACCACAGGTCTCTAGCCCTTAAACAGCTGAATCCACGACCCGGAACGCCGGGGACGGTTGACGCCGGTCGGCCTTTTCTGTTGAGTACACTATCAAGTTATGCTAGTTTTATAAGCTATTTTCAATTACACGATCAGCAGGAGTAGACATAATGCTTGGTTCACTTGTCAAAAAAGTCTTCGGCAGCAAAAACGAGCGCGAGCTCAAAAAACTCTGGCCGATAGTTGCCAGAATTAATGAGCTTGAGCCATCCGTGACGCAACTTGGCGACGAGCAGCTTCGCGCCAAGACCGCGGAGTTCAAGGAGCGCCACGCCAAGGGTGAGTCCCTGGACGCCCTGATGCCCGAAGCCTTTGCCGTGTGTCGAGAAGCGAGCAAACGGGCGCTCGGCATGCGCCATTTTGATGTTCAGCTGATCGGGGGCATGGTACTGCACTCCGGAAAGATTGCTGAGATGAAAACCGGCGAGGGCAAGACCCTGGTTGCGACCCTGCCCGCCTACCTGAACGCGATCAGCGGCAAGGGAGTGCATGTCGTAACGGTCAATGACTACCTAGCCCGACGCGACTCGGAATGGATGGGAAGGCTGTACTCATTCCTTGGGCTGACCGTCGGTGTCATCGTTCATGGCGTTGAAGACGAGGAGCGCCGCGAGAACTACGCCGCCGACATCACCTACGGCACCAACAACGAGTTCGGTTTTGATTACCTGCGGGACAACATGAAGTTTGCCCTGGAGGACTACGTCCAGCGCGGATTCAACTATGCCATCGTCGATGAAGTTGACTCGATCCTGATTGACGAGGCCCGTACTCCGCTGATCATTTCCGGCCCCACCGAGGATTCCACCGACAAGTACTATGTCATTGACCGCATCATCCCGCTGCTGCAAAAGGGCGAGGCCCTGGACGTGGAGGCCAATACCCTCTCCGGCAAACGCAAGGCCTACACCGGTGATTATACCATCGACGAGAAAGCCAAGAGCGCCACGCTCACCGAGCAGGGCGTCCTCAAGGTTGAAAAACTGCTCAAGGTTGACAACCTCTATGACCCGCGCAACATCGAGTTTCTGCATCACACCCAGCAAGCGCTGCGGGCGCATGTCATGTATCGGCGTGACGTGGATTACGTGGTCAAGGATGGAGAGGTGATGATTGTCGACGAATTCACCGGACGCCTCATGCCGGGCCGGCGCTGGTCCGACGGCTTGCACCAGGCCATAGAGGCCAAGGAAGGTGTCGCCATTGAGAACGAAAACCAGACTCTGGCCACCATCACGTTCCAGAACTACTTCCGCATGTACGGCAAGCTGTCAGGCATGACAGGCACCGCTGACACCGAAGCAGAGGAATTCCATAAAATCTATAAACTGGACGTAATGGTCATCCCCACCAACCGCCCACTGCTGCGCCCGGACTTTCCCGACGTGATTTACAAGACCGAGCGGGAGAAATTCACCGCCGTCATCGAGGATATCAAGGAACATTACGCTACGGGTCAGCCCTGCCTGGTTGGCACCATCTCCATCGAAAAGTCGGAAGTACTGTCGGAACTTCTCAAACGCGACGGCATCCCCCACAATGTGCTCAACGCCAAACAGCACGAGCGCGAAGCTGAAATTGTTTCCCAGGCCGGACGCCTCAAGGCCATCACCATCGCCACCAATATGGCCGGCCGCGGAACCGACATTCTGCTGGGAGGCAATCCCGATGCACTGGCCAAACAATGGCGGCGCACCACCCCGGATGCCACCGATGAACAGTACCAGGAGATCGTCAACAATTTCAAGACCACCTGTGCAACGGAACACGACGAGGTCGTCAAACTGGGCGGCCTGCACATCATCGGCACTGAACGGCACGAATCGCGACGCATCGACAACCAGTTACGCGGCCGTTCCGGTCGTCAGGGCGACCCCGGTTCCTCACGGTTCTATCTTTCACTGCAGGATGACCTGCTACGCATCTTCGGCTCCGAGCGGGTTTCCAAGATCATGGATTTCCTCAAGATCGAAGAGGGTGAGGCCATTACCCACGCCATGATCAATAAATCGATCGAGAATGCGCAAAAGAAGGTGGAAGCGCACAACTTTGACATCCGCAAGCATTTGATCGAGTACGACGACGTTATGAACAAACAGCGCGAGGTGATCTATGCCCAGCGCCGCGAAATTCTGTCCGGTCAGGAAATTCGCGAGAATTTCCTGGAGATGCTTGACGAGACCATAGAGGAACTTGTCGCCGTTTACGCCATTGAAAAGACACCAGCCCTGGAGTGGGACTGGCAGTCCATCAACGAAATCGTCTTTAGATGCTTCAACCTGCAGCTTGATCTGCCACAGGAAACGACGTCACGACTCACCCCGGCCAGTTTCCACGAAATGCTCACGGAACAGACCCATGCCCAGTTCAAAGCCAGGGTCGATGAGATGGGTGACGAACTGATCGACCACCTGATAAAGGTCATGATGCTGCAGGCCATTGACACGCACTGGAAAGACCATCTGCTCAGCGTTGACCACCTGAAAGAGGGTATTGGCCTGCGTGGCTATGGCCAGAAAGATCCCAAACAGGAATACAAAAAAGAAGCCTATGATCTCTTCATGGGATTGATCCTCCGCATACGTGAAGAGGTCGTGGAGCGGATCTTCTGGGTACGGCTGGATAGCCCGGAAGAGGTTGAGGAGATTGAGGAGGAGCAACGCAGCAAAAAATTGATTTTCAACCTCTCCGAACAGGAGGAGCGCATCCAGGAGCCGGCCAAAAGCAACCGCGTTGCAGGAAGAAACGATCCCTGCCCCTGCGGCAGCGGAAAGAAATACAAAAAATGCTGCGGAAAATAATTGACTGACAGCCTTGGTCCCCCAAGCCTCCTTTTTCAAGACAGGTATGTTGTCAATCAGAAAGGAGGCTTTTTTCGTTCTACACCATCTCCAGTTCACTCCGAGCAAATATGTGCAGACGGATGAGACACATATTCAGCTTGGAATTTATTTATGTTTGTGCAATATTTGTTCTGGTAAAATTGATGCACATTGTTATAGTATTTCCGCAAGAGACTGCACTATACAACGAACTGCCCGGTGGTCCATGCTACATAAAGATGTCACCAGAAGACAGAGACCATGAAGAGCACGAGGCGATCCATTCGCCACAGTTGCAACACACGTGGTTCACTGCAGCACAGAGGCATGCACTGCCCCTGCCGGCTTGAAAACATCTCCATGTACGGCTCATTGATTCGACTCAAAGACTCAACCTGCGAACCAATTCAGATGGGAGATGCATGTACCCTGACCATTTATAAAAACCCGGAAAAACCTGCTGTTCATATTGCAACGCGTGTCGTTCATCAGGGGTTTACCCTGGTTGGTTTACAGTTCGTCGATCTTGACAGCGAGAAGATTAGGTGTCTTGGGCAGCTTATTGAGGGAATCGCCACCAGTCACGCATAAACAGGTATCGACTCTAAACCCATGTTTTACCCGTTCTAAAGGTGGATCTGATGTTAATATTGGGTTACAAATCAGATTCATATCAAACAGCCTGTTGACAATTTCCATATGTCCAATTACAGTGGGATAATCGATAACAAAGTGATTTACATCACCATGCTTGAGAAGCATTGTGATAAAGTTGATCTGACTACATTTTTGTTTTACCTGCACACTCTGGTTTACAAACACGAAAGGAGAATAAAAAATGAAAACGATGCTTAAGAAAACAGCGGTTGTTCTTTCGATGGTTATGGTATGCGCTCCCGTTGGGGCTATGGCGGCACAGAAGCTTATTGTTAAGGATTCCGGCGGGACAACCAACAAATTCGTTGTAAACGATGATGGAACAGGAATTTCAGCGCCTGATAACGGTTTTGTAGGCATTGGAACAGCGGCGCCGATTTCGGCTCTCCATGTTGTGGGGTCCGGCCAAACTTTCGCCCAAATCAAGGCTTCCTCCACGACAACGGATTCCGCACTTGCCGGAGCTGGAGTGTTACTGACACACAATAAGGGAACTGCGTTCCCAGTTTCCGGCGACCGCCTGGGTTACATGAATGTAGGCTCCATGGATGATCTGGTCCCAACAACCAATAGGTTCGGTGGAGGGTTCCAGTTTAATGCGGCAGGCAACTGGTCCGTTGACAGAGGCGTTACTCCCAATGTAGTGCATTTTCCGACTGTTATGTACTTAAGAACTGCCGGTGCTTCAGGAGCCGCGCAAACGAGGGTAACGATTGATCAAGCCGGCAATGTCGGCATAGGGACCATAACCCCGACCTCTCCACTCCAAGTTGTTGGTCTTCCTGTATTTGCAAATAATGCGGCTGCCATTACCGGTGGCTTGACTGTGGGAGCATTTTACAGAACAGGCGCTGACCCCGATCCTGTTTGTGTCGTTCACTAAGCATAAACCGTTATGCTATCCTGGATGTTGGTCTTGAGCTTTGAGAACGCTCCCTGACATTTTTTTACAAAACCATAACTATATTTAAACTATTCTCGATCTTTTTTCTAGATATGGCTAACAAATTCTGTTAGCCATATCTAGTATGTAGTTCATGTGTAGATGATCTATTCCTTATCTAACCCGGGTAAACTAATCAGGCAATGAAATGAGAATCCTACTACTCTTGTCAATGTTCCTTTTGTATGGCATAAGCCCTGCGCACGCATATATTGATCCCAACACAGGTGGATATGTTTTCCAGATCTTGTTTCCGATATTCGCGGGGATAGTGACCGGGCTTATGTTCTTCAAGAAGCAAATTAATCGTTTGATTGCGCTACTTTGCTCATTTTTCAACAAACCGAGAAACGGTCAATAACCCCCTCCTCGAAGAACAATACTCAAATGCACATATAATTTTATGTGCTTTTTTCTTTTGCTTACCTACTTACAACTTTGCTCAGAGGTTGCAGGCGTACTAATACCCTTCAACAAGTGGTTTAAATGAATGTCCAATCGAGACTTTTTTAAATTTTTATGCGCAGTATGGGGATTAACTATCCTTTTAATTTTTATCCCCTGTGATTTTCTTTTCCGTATCGATTCTACAATAAAATTCATGAAGCCTTTCGATATTCTTGTAGATCTTTCTATTATAATAGAAGCGTTCGCACTACTCATTGTTTTTTACGCATTTTTCAACACGATTGTCCATTCCTTGATATTCAAAAATGGGAAGCCGTTTATCCTGATGACAAACATCTCAGTTGCGGTTGCCTTTATTGGTTTTACCTTTGTCAATTTTGGCACAAAATGGGTATACAAAGTCAATGGCAGTACAACTAGTGACAACATTGTCAACACTGAGTGGGGAAATATATTATTTATCTTCTTTATTGCAATAGGTTTTATCAACTTTAAATCAATTTTGACGAAGATCACTTCAAGTACTACCAGATTATTACAAACACTTGGCGCAATATGTCTAATATCATTAATTGTTATATGTTTTAGAATTATTCAGACGTTTTATTTTCCGCCAAATACTGAAGGATTGCAATCGGAACACCTTTCAGGGCCTAAGCCTAATGTTATTTTGATAACTTTTGATTCGCTTTGCTCTGGGGATATGTCACTTTATGGTTATACCCATGACACAACCCCATTCATCAATAATTTAGCGCATGAAAGCTTTGTATTTAAGAACTTCTATGCCAATTCAAACTGGACGCGACCCTCTGTCGCCAGCATTTTAACCGGCTCAAGGCCAGTAACCCATGGCCTCAATTTCAGTTCAAGTCAAAACATTTATGCCAGAAACGATAGAGGAGACAGAAATCTTCCGATGTTTCTCAGGAAAAATGGTTACGACACCCTGGCAACCAGTGGCAACCTTATCTATGCACATCCCTGGAAAAACGATACGTATCAAGGTTTTGTTCGACAGCCCTATGCAAAGTCAGTTGATAGACTTATCAGCCCGCATGATATCACATCCAAACTGCTTATAATCAGAAGCTCTGCTGGGATTTGGTTTAATGATACTGTCATGGCAAATGTACCGTTTGTCCCGTTTATCTTTCTGAAGCAGTACACCAGTAACCGAAGGAAGCTTCTGGAACATCAAGTTGGATTTATGGGAGAACCAGCAGAGTTCACTTTTAAACAGGCTGAAAAACTTCTCACAAACTGCAAAAAACCATTTTTCTTATGGGTCCATATCTTTCCTCCCCACAGCCCCTATCTCCCGCCCACCAGATTCAGGCACACCTTTCTTGCAGAAGAAGTACTGGAAACAAGAGCATCTCAAAAGGAGCCTACGGCAGATTGGCATAAGTTGCGTCTTCGATACGATGAAATGATTCTTTATGCCGATTCAACCCTGGAGGACTTCCTAGAAAATATAAAAAAAATGGGTATGTATGATAACACTTTACTCATTGTTTCGTCAGACCATGGCGAATCATTTGAACATGGCTACAAAGGCCACGGCGGCCCATATTTATATCAGCAAGCAGTTCATATTCCGCTTATAATTCACCTGCCTGGCCAGAAGAGGGGTTTTCTCGTTAAGAGTAATGCGGAACAAGTCGATATCGCACCGACAATAGTCGCATTACTCGGAATGCGTAATCCTGGGTGGTTTGAAGGAGAGTCACTAACAAGGGCGATGTACGAAGGATATGATAGCCAAAAGCCAAAATACATGATGAATCTTGAACGGTCCGGGATATGGGGGGGGCGTCAAGCTTCGAGAAGCATCGGAGTAATAGAGGGAGATTATAAGTATATTTTCTATCCTGAGTTGAATCAGTCAGAGTTATATGATCTGGCAAAAGACCAGAATGAGACTCATGATCTGGTGCGAACACATCAAGAGAAATCGCGGCATCTTCATTCCCTGATCGTCAGGGAAGTTCTTAGCAAAGAAAAATGATGTTTTTGTTTAGACTTTGTTATGGAATAGATATTAGACTTAAATGTTAAGTCTAGCTCGGATTTGGTCAACCTGTTTGATCAAATAACTCAGTCAAAACGTTTGGATTGTTATGAAAAATTATTTTTTCAGCGAAGTAAGGCGCAAATTGAAAAAGCTAGTTCGTCGCAGGCGATGGGACGAAAGGATACACTTCAACACCGATACGATTTTCAATGGGCACCTCCAAGTGACTTACAGGGGGCTTGCAACTATTAAATGTCCTTTTGATTTTGTGCTCTACCAAATGATTGTTGCTGATGTCAAGCCTGACTTGATCATTGAAATCGGTACTAATAAGGGCGGATCAGCCTTGTATCTAGGAGATTTGCTGGAAACTATCGGCCATGGCACAGTTCACTCAATTGATATTGAAAATTGTTCCGATAAATTGTTGTCTGACCACCCCAGAATAAAATTATTTCATGATGGCTATGAGGGCTATGACATCAGTCTCACTGCCGGTTTTGAAAAAATTCTGGTAATTGAAGATGGCTCACATCTTTATGAGCATGTGTGCGGCTCTTTAAGGAAATTTTCGCCGGTTGTGTCTAAAGATTCATATTTTATAGTTGAAGATGGTGTCGTTGACAAATTGGGAATGTCAAGGGGATATCACGGCGGGCCGCTTCGGGCAATCAGAGAATTTATGGCCGAAGAAAATGATTTCATCATTGACAGGAAGTGGTGTGATTTTTTTGGCAGAAATGCCACCTTTAATGTTAATGGTTATCTAAAAAAGGTGAAATAGATTGGCTCGAAGACCGCGACATTCTGGCCGTACATTGATAGCCGGATCGTATTCCCCCGTATACCGTAGCCTCAGGCGGCCGGTAACAGGATTCAGAAAACTCCCCTTTATCCTCACTCTTTGCCCATTCGGAAGCAGCTGTACATGAATGGAACCTCAGCAGAAGAAAAGCAAGAGCTGTCTGCTGCATGGCATCCAGTTATAACAACGGCTAAAGCGGGCGCAATTAACCGGATTCTCGGAATTGTCGTCCGCCTGATCACCATCCCACTGCTGATCAATTACCTCGGTACGGAGCGTTACGGAATCTGGATAACTTTTGCTTCATTTTCGGCGTATATTATGATTCTTGATTTTGGTGTCAGCATGTCCTTGGTCAACAGACTCACCAGTTGTTATACCGCGAATGATCGTGATGGCGCCGATGTGTGTATTTCCTGTTCACTCATTTTTCTTGGGATAGTAGCATTTTGCTGCTTGCTCGCCTCACTCATGTTAGTACCTGCTATCGACTGGGGAGCCACTCTCAAATTATCAACCTCGCTTGTCGCAATACAAGCCTCCAGTTCCTTAAAGATTATTCTTCTTCTTTTCTTTCTCCAGTTGCCCCTCACCGTTATTTTGAAGGCTCCTTACGCAATGCAGATTGGCTGGCTAAGTGAAATGTATCAGTTGGCAGGGGTTGTCACTTCATTAATAGGAACTGTAATTGGCATTTATGCTGGTGCCGGTCTTCCCGTTCTGGTGTTTTTTCTGGCCTGCGCACAACCGCTTGCCGGATGCGGGCTTCTGGCACAGCTTATTCTTACGGGAAAACTGTCTCTATTTATTCCTTCTTTTCAAGATTTCACAAGGCACGTACGCTCGCTACGGGGGGGGAGCTTCGATTTCATGCTCATGCAGACCGCCACAATGCTTATGTATTCCTTGCAATTTACCGTCCTTGCAATATACCGAGGCGTTGAAGAGGTTGCCCAGTTCAGCCTGATCACACAGGTACTCATCGTTTTACAAGTTCCTTTTACTGTCATGCATCATCCCATGTGGACAAGAATGTCCCAGCTTGCATATACGGGAGATTTTGCACGTATCAAGAAGATGATAATTAAATATCTTGGTTATGCTTGCTGTTATTCTTTGGCAGCAACGTGTTTTATACTATTTCTAGTGAATCCGATTTTGCCGTTTGTACTTCACAAACCTATATTTTTCTCTTTTGGATTACGCATGGGTTTTGCAATTACATGCACCTTAGGGCTGATAGCAGGTGGCGGTTGTGGTTCAGTTTTACTTGCACTGAATCTTTCGCGTCCCGTGGCACTGCTTGCATTAGGGCAATTAATCATATTCCTAGGCTGCGTATTTTCTTTTGTTCCTGAATTCGGAGCCGTTGCCATGATATCGAGCGTCAGCGTAACATATATTTTAGTCATACCTGTTGGTTATTTGCTGATACGTAACCGGTTATGGCGGGATTCGCTGCCAACTGGCACATGATTCTCTTTTAACAGAAGACAGGAAATAGATTGAGGAGCTATGTTTAGATTTGGGATTCGCGGCAAATTTAAAAAAATCCTGGGACTCCCTGAAATCCCTCGACGAAGAATTGCGTCGTACTTGAAGCGAATGGGATGCGTTGATCTTCCCAAGCGTACTCCAGGAGATGCAAATACAATCGCAATCATAATTCCATGCTACCGCCATGAAAGCTATCTCGAGACGACCTTTTCATGCATCATTAACCAGACTAGGAAACCGGACCATGTTGTGTTCGTAAACGATGCGTCTCCGGATGGGACAGAGAAAGTGCTCAAGGAGTTAATAAGGACCTGCGTTTTCTCCGAGGAGATTGATTTCAGTATTCTGACTAATAAAAGCAATGTTGGGCAGTCAATGAGCCTCAACAGGGGGATACAATCAATAAACGACGATTTGATAATGGTGCTTAACGATGACGATTATCTCATGCATGATGCGGTGGAGATTGTTGCTAACCTTTTCAGCCGCAATCAGGATGTATTCCTGATTGGCTCAAGCAATATTGAATTCTCCTCTGATGAAGAACTCGCGTCAGGCACAAAAATGATCCAAGAATTGGCGCCGTCTGGATTATTACAACTTACTCGACACAGTCCCAATGACGTCGTCGACTTCAGAAACTATAATGATCTAAACATGACCCACTCTGGCAGTTGCTTTCTCAAGGCAGCCTGGCATGCAGTTGGTGGCTATTTACCCAAGGGTCGTAAGAGAGTGGTCCCCTTTTCAGACCGAGATTTCCAGCTTCGCCTCAATGCCCTATTCCCGGTTGCGATCAGTTATGAAATTCCTTTTGTGTACTGGCGCAATAACAGCAGTTTTGATAAGGGAATTAATTCGTAAAACCTGCGGGAATCCATCTTCAATGTCTGAAACCTTTTATATTGTGAGGATATAACATTTTTATGCTCGCAAAAGTATTGGCAAAACTTTTATCGATCTATTATTCAAAATGCCCCTTGCGTATTAAGGGCTATTACATCAATTCCGAGCAGAAACCCAAGGGAACCGTTTTAGTAAGTTATCTCTCTGAGCCTCTAACCTGGAAGCCGGGAGACAGGAGATTTCTTGGACATAGCAATGCCTGGGAAAGTTCGGAAATTGTGCGCATACTAAACTCGCTTGGGTATCGAGTCGATGTAATCAAATGGAATGATGTGGGTTTTGTTACTCATAATACATACTCAGCCATCTTTGACATTCACAACAACCTAACGCGCTACGGAAGCAGTGAAGTACCAAGGTTATTTCATGTAACCACCAGTGATCCCATTTTTTCAAACAGTGCCGCACTCCAGCGAGTTGCAGACCTGAAAGAGCGGCGCGGGTGTGAAGTGAGGTCTCACCGAGCAATTCCAGATGACGAAGTCGAGATGTTCCAGCGGAATCTCGTCGCGGCAGATGTCATCAGCTTTCTTGGAAACAAGGCAACCGCATCCACCTTTCCTGAAACCATTAGGAGTAAATTTCGCTTTGTCCCAGTCACTGGTTCTTACCTGTCCTGGCATCGTGATCCAAGAAAAACTACCTTTGCCAACGAGTTTCTTTGGTATGGGGGATTTGGAGCAGTACATAAAGGACTTGACCTGACACTGGAAGTTTTCGCGCGTCACCCGGAACTGATTCTCCATGTGGTAGGTCCATACCTCAAAGAAAAAGATTTTACTCGCGCCTACTACCGCGAGCTAAAATTTTGCCCGAATATTGTGAGCCACGGTTTTCTCTTTCCATCCAGCGATAGATTCCGAACCCTAACTAAACGAGTAAAGGCATTTATTTTACCCTCTTGCAGTGAGTCTGCCTCGACTGCCGCAGTAACCTGCATGCAATACGGGTTGTTTCCGGTTGTAAGCGATAACTGCGGTATTGATGTGGATGACTCCATGGGAATCAGACTGCATACCTGCTCGATTGATGAGATTGAGCAAGCGGTTCTTTCTCTTTGTAGCACTCCAAATAAGTCAATGTGCCAGATGACCTTAAATGCGCAAAAGTATGCATTAAAAGTTTTTTCACAGGAGGCATTTAGAGAACGTATGCACTCTGTTCTTTCAGAGGTACTGCAACACGCATAATTGAGCAGTAAATTGTCGATTTACTCAGAAGATGGAAGTTATTTTCGTCCAAAGTGAATGGTTAGAGGAAGTCTGATGAAAAACGTATTTCCCAAACATAAGCAAATTAACCTCGTAAACTTTGCAATTACCAGCCGATGTAATCGTTGCTGTCCACATTGTTCTTATGGGATGCATATTCTTCATGACCCTTGGGATATTACATGGGACGAACTTATTCTC
The DNA here is from genome assembly GCA_013377095.1 of Desulfuromonadales bacterium. GTDB lineage: Bacteria > Desulfobacterota > Desulfuromonadia > Geobacterales > Pseudopelobacteraceae > Pseudopelobacter. The sequence goes on along the minus strand of JACAAY010000039.1, from coordinate 27,435 downwards.
GCTGCTACAACACTCGGGGACGTATGTCGTATTAATTTGACAGGTGGCGAACCATCAGTCCATCCCCAATTTGCGGAATGGGCACCAAAACTCAAACAGGTATTTGCTCCGAATCTTGTATCAATTGAGACAAATGGTTTTGGATTCAAGCTATTTCCTGAGGCTTTTATGCATTTCGATATGATTGCACCAACGATTTACGATGAAAGTTTTCCCGGTGGTCAATCCAACAGAGATGACATTGAGTTCATGATAACGTACCGTGACCAGCACAAAGCACTTTTGCCGATTCACTGTAGCAAGCCGACCCACCTACCGCGAACAATTCGTACCAATGGTAGCTACTGTTTCAGGGCCGCAAGTGGGGCAATTTCTTTTTTCAATAACCGCCTATTTCCCTGCTGCACGGGACATGGTATCGAGGAGGCGTCAAGCGTTAACCTATCTCCTTTCTGGCGAGAGGACATAATGAAATGTCCGCTGGCTTGCCGGAATTGTATGTTTGCCGTAAAACGAATCTTCCGGACACCCGATCCAAAACTATTCTGGCAACGACTGACAGGAAATGATAAGAATTCTAATGCAAGGTAATGTCTTATAATTTGTGGAGACGGATACAGTTACAAACATCCTGACGTAAGCTTTTGGCTAGGAATTTGGCGCTGCTTAATGTAAGTATTCATACTCAGGGAGTGCAACATGGATTACCTCGACGGACTGGAAAATAAAAGCATCTACGTTATCAGGGAGGCCTATCAGAAGTTTAACGGCCGCATTGCCATGCTCTGGTCGATGGGCAAGGACTCCACCACACTGCTCTGGCTGGTGAAGAAGGCCTTTTACGGGAACATTCCTTTCCCGGTCATTCATATTGATACCGGCTACAAGTTCCCGGAAATGTATGAGTTTCGAGACAAGCTCTCGCAGGAATGGGGGTTTGAGATCATAGTAGGCCGAAACACGCAGTGCATCGATGGGGGCATGGGACCTGAATCTGGCATGAAACTGGATTGTTGTACCGAGCTTAAAACCAACGCCCTCAAACAGGTTATCGACCAGCATGATTTCCAGGCTGTGCTCCTCGGCATCCGACGCGACGAACATGGAATCAGGGCAAAGGAACGCTATTTTTCACCCCGCGACACCGAATTCCAATGGGACTACGAGAATCAGACCGCCGAAATATGGGACCAGTATAATTCCTTCATGCGTGAGGATGAACACTACCGCATCCATCCGATCCTTCATTTTACGGAGCTCGACATCTGGCGTTACATAAAACGTGAAGAGCTGCCCATCATTGAACTCTATAAAAGCCACGAAGGCAAGCGATTCCGGAGCATTGGCTGTGTGCCCTGCTGCTCTCCGGTTGACTCGACCGCATGCACTCTTGACGAAATCATTGCAGAGGTTGCCGATTCAAAACAATCAGAACGTGCGGGCCGTGCTCAAGACAAGGAGAATCTGTACACCATGCAGAAACTTCGCTCGCTCGGCTACATGTAGCACCCCTCACTGACACTTGATCAACCCTAGAAAGGCGATATTGATGAGCGAAGAACTGCGGGCATTTCCAATTGTCATTACGGGCCATGTGGATCACGGGAAGAGTACCTTAATTGGACGCCTTCTGTATGATTATGGAGCACTGCAAGAGGAACGGTATGATGAGGTACGCCAAAGCTCCTCGGACATCGGGCGCGAGGACGAGTTTGCCTTTGTTCTCGATGCCTTTGAGGAGGAACGGCAACGCGGTATTACCATTGACACGTCACAAATATTTTTCAAAACCTCCTTTCGTCCCTATGTAATTATCGATGTCCCCGGTCACAGGGAATTTTTGCGGAACATGGTAACCGGAGCATCCTACGCCGAGGCTGCCGTGCTGATAGTTGACGCATGCGAGGGGATCCGTGAACAAACCCGGCGGCATGCATGGCTTTTGACCGTAGTTGGTCTTCGTGATATCTGTGTTGTCATCAACAAACTGGATGCGGTCGGATATGACCAAGAGCGATATCGTGAACTTTGCTCTGATATCAAAAACATGTTTGAGGAGTTTTCCCTCTCACCCTATGCCATCGTACCGGTTTCCGCCCTCACCGGAGACAATTTGGTCTGCCGTAGCGCAGCCATGCCCTGGTATTCCGGCCCTTCTCTCGTGGAGGTTCTGGACGGGTTTGAATCAAAACCATTTGAAATACGCCCTTTCCGCTTCCCGGTTCAGGACATCTATACTATAAATGGTGAGCGGATAATCGTTGGAAGAGTCGAGTCAGGTTCTGTGCATCCCGGGATGCATGTAACGGTTCTGCCGCAGAATGTTTCAGCGACAATCGCAGCCATCAAGAAATACCCTTTTCCGGCTGTTCAAAGCTCCAGCTATGGAGAAGCGATCGGTCTGGTTCTCGATGGCAAGATTCAAGTTTCTCGCGGTGACATCATCGCATCTGGCCTTTCTCCACAGGTCAGTCAAAAGTTTTCCGCACATTTGTTCTGGTTTCATGAGTCATACACGTGCAATGACCGGGTAATCCTACGCTGTACCACTCAGGCGGTACCTGCCAGAATTGAACTTGAAGAGGTGTTTGACCCGGGAGATGAAAACATGGTCAGAAATAACATCCGCATTGAGTCGGGGGAAGTTGCGAAATGCTCAATCATTTCTGACCACCCATGGGTTGCTGATTATTTCTCCTTGATACCGGAGATGGGCAGGTTTGTCATCGAAAGTGATGGTATTCCGGTTGGTGGCGGGATTGTGCTGTAATCCATGAGTGACAAATTCATTTTTATAGGCATAGACGGCATGGACCCGACCATTGCCGAACAGATGATGGACGATGGGCATCTACCGAATTTCTCCCGCTTGAAATCACAGGGACAGTATGACCGCCTTACCACAACCAATCCTCCCCAGAGCCCGGTAGTATGGGCTACCATAGCAACGGGTGCAAATCCCGGTGAGCATGGCGTCTTCGATTTTATCGAACGAAAACCGGGAACATACATCCCCAGTCTGTCTCTCTTCCGCATCGAACGCGGTCAGTATCAAAATCCTGTGCGATCAATAACATTCTGGGAAAGAATTTCCTCAGAGGGCATTTCTGCGTCACTGCTGAAATGGCCGATGGGTTTTCCCCCACGTTATTTTGAAGGGAAGCTTTTGGCCGGCTTAGGTGTGCCAGATATCAAAGGCATGCTGGGCACCTATACCCTTTTCACAACCGTTCCGGAAACGTTCCCTGCGGACGCCAAAGGACGCATTGTACCCGTAGTACCCCACAGAGGCCGAATCGACACGGAAATCCACGGCCCGTATGCAGCCTCGCTCAGGGGGCGAAAAGAGGTGACCTGCCCTCTGAAGATTATGGTAGAAGGTGAAGCAGCTCACTTCCTTGCCGGAAAACAGCAATTTTCACTACGTGAAGGAGAATGGAGCAACTGGCATGAAGTCACTTTTGATGTAGGACTTTTCAGGAGTACGACCGGATTATGCCGGTTCTATCTAAAAAAACTGAATCCTGAGTTTGTGCTTTATATGACGCCGGTCAACGTAGGTTACGAATCCTCGGAATTTCCCATATCAACCCCCTCCGGATTTGCCAGGGAACTAAGCCGGCAGATCGAACCTTTTGCAACCCTCGGCATGGCCGAAGACACCAACGCCTTCAATGATGGGGTCCTGGATGAAGATGAGTTTCTAGCACTCTGTTCCAGCATCATGGACGAACGTGAGCGAATGTTCTTCCATGAGTTGTCACACTTCAAAAAAGGGCTCCTGGCATGTGTTTTTGACACAACCGACCGAATTCAGCACATGTTTTGGAGAATGCGGGACAGCGGACACCCCCTGTACAATGAAGATCTGAGCCATCGCTATGGTGATGTGATATCCGGATATTATCGTCGCATGGACCGTATTATTGGAACGGTTATGGAACGCTTTCCCGATGCATGCCTTGCGGTATGCTCTGACCATGGTTTCAGCACATTCAGGCGAGCTGTCCACCTCAACACATGGCTTGTTGAAAATGGTTTTATGGTTCTTAAGTCTGGGGCAAAGGGGTGTGAAGGCTTATTCGACAGTGTTGATTGGTCAAAAACTAAGGCCTACGCCATAGGTTTCACAAGCCTGTACCTGAATGTACATAATCGGGAGAAGAGCGGATCTGTTCTTAGCGAAGAAATATCTTCGATCAAACGCTCCCTTTCCGACAAATTAACCGGATTTTACGACCGGGGGCAGCGAGTTATTCATGAAGTTCATGATTCGCAGACCCTTTACCACGGCCCAGAACAACCAAAAGGCCCGGATCTTGTTGTCGGCTACTCGGCCGGTTATCGCGCCTCATGGCAAACCGCAGTTGGTGGAGTGCCTGATGGCCCAATCATTGAAGACAACCTGAAAAAATGGAGTGGCGACCACTGCTGTGATGCCAGTTTCGTCCCCGGGGTTTTCTTCAGTAATGCTCGGGTAGAACCAGGAATCCGGAGCGTCCTCGAAATTTCCGGGCTCATTGAAAAACACTTTGGCGGCAAATAATTTCCAGCTACCAGATTCAAATTCGTTAGCGTTGCGTTGCATCACACTTGAAAAACCAGGTAAAAGGTTGAGGTATTCCATGCGCCATCCACTTTCTATTGCTCTCCTGCTGGTCACTCTCCTGATGCTCACGCCCAGGTTTGCAGCATCGGCCCCCCCCTTACTCAGGGTCGGGCATTTCGCCAATATCACTCATGCCCAGGCACTGGTGGGAAGGGAGACGGGAGCCTTCAGCAAGGCAACCGGAGCTGAAATAGAATGGAAGGCGTTCAACGCGGGGCCGTCAGAGATGGAGGCGCTGATTGCCGGAGCGATCGATATTGCCTATGTGGGTCCAAATCCGGCACTTAACGCCTATCTGCGCTCCGGCGGCAAAGCCCTGCGCATTGTGGCCGGGGCTGCGAGCGGAGGGGCTGCATTGGTCGTAAGGAAAGGAGCGGGGATTGCCGCGACCCGGGATCTTAAAGGAAAACGAGTTGCCTCACCCGAGTACGGCAATACCCAGGATGTTGCCCTGCGTTGTTGGCTCAAATCCCAAGGATTCGCGCCGAACCGCGATGTAAGGGTCCTCACGGTTAAAAACCCGGATATTCTGATGCTTTTCCTCAAGGGGGAACTCGACGCTGCCTGGGTACCCGAACCATGGGCCACGCGACTTGTCCGGGAGGGAAACGGCACAATATTTCTCGATGAGCGCAACATATGGCCCGGCGGTAAATTCACTACGGCGGTATTAGTAGTCCGCAGCGAATATCTGCAGACGAATCGGGCCATGGTGAAACATTTTATTAAAGCCCACCTGGATGTCACTGAATGGATTTCCAAGCATCCTGTGGAGGCGAGGAATTCTCTCAACCGGGAGTTGGCAAAACTTGTCGGAAAACCGATGCCTGGAGAGGTTCTGGCTGAGGCCATGTCACGAGTAACCATAACCTATGATCCTTTAAAGTCCTCTCTTGATACCTCGGCGAAACATGCCTGGAGCCTTGGCTTCCTCCCAGGAAAGGGAAAGGCATTTCCAGACATTACCACGGCTGTTGATCTCTCCGTCATCAATGAAGTACTTAAAGAGCGCCACAAGCCGCGGATTGAGTAGGTATCCTCCAGTTATGGACATATGACATGCCCCTTGTAGAACTAACCGGTGTTTCAAAGGTATTCCATTCACAGTCAGGTCCCATACAAGCTCTGACCGATTGCAACGTTGTGGTGGACGAGGGTGAATTCCTGTGCATTGTCGGTCCTTCGGGCTGTGGTAAATCCACCCTCCTCAATATCATTGCAGGGCTGGAGACTCCCGACAGCGGAAGTGTTCTCGTTAAATCCAAGCCAGTTACCGGGCCGGGGCCCGACCGAATGGTCATGTTTCAGGAAGCAGCCCTCTTTCCGTGGCTAAACGTAATTCAGAATGTCGCTTTTGGGCTGAAAATGGCAGGAATGGGAAGGAAGGAGCGTCGTGAGCGGGCTGTCGCTTTGCTGGCTATGGTCAAACTATCGGTTTTTTCCCGTTCATGGATTCACGAGCTTTCCGGCGGAATGAAGCAGAGAGTTGCTCTGGCATCTGCACTTGCCCATGATCCCGGCATTCTCTTGATGGATGAACCCTTTGCCGCACTCGATGCGCAGATGCGGGACCAGCTCCATGTTGAGTTGGAGAGCATTTGGCAGAAAACAGGAAAAACCATCCTGTTCGTCACCCACAATGTCCGAGAAGCGGTACGTCTTGGTACCAGAGTATTACTGATGACCGCCCGCGACGGACGGATCAAACGAGAATACCCCATAGGCTTGCCAAGACACCGACAACTGGAAGATATCGACTTGGTGAAAATTGCCTCGGTAATACGTGATGACCTTCGCCAAGAAGTGATTCAGAGTAACAAAAGAGAGTATATTGTCTGATGACAAACAGTAATCGGCCGACAGAAAAATTGCCCAGCACTGGTAGCACGCTTTGCAAATGGGCATTCTGCCGTACCAAAAGCTGGAATTCGCTGTTTGCTCGACTTGTTTTTTTTATCCTTCTGATATGCTGCTGGCAGCTTATTTCCACATCAAATATTTGGAGTGAGCTCCTTTTTCCTTCCCCAAATATGGTTTTCAAGAATCTAACCGATAGCATGAGGGACAACTCCCTGCCTGTTGCGATTAGTGCAAGCTTGAAGCGCTTATGTGTAGGGTACGTGATTTCCCTATTCGTTGGTGTGCCATGTGGACTTCTCTTCGGAAGGGTACGATGGCTAGACGATACACTGGGTTCGCTCACCCTCGGCCTGCAGGCCTTACCAAGCATCTGCTGGTTGCCGCTCGCGATCCTCTGGTTCGGCCTGAGCGAACTTTCCATAATTTTTGTCGTTGTCATGGGGTCACTCATGTCACTTACGCTCAGTGTACGTGATGGAGTCAAAACAATACCTCGCCTATATCTCAAGGCATCTAGGGTGATGGGTGCAACTTACTGGAAAATGTACCTCTATGTAATCCTGCCCGCGTCGCTCCCTTCCATTCTCTCAGGTGCAAAGCTTGGCTGGTCATTTGCGTGGCGATCCCTTATGGCTGCGGAACTGCTCTACGTGAATGTAGGTCTAGGGGCAAACCTGATGATGGGCAGGGAGTTACATGACATGGGGCAGGTGGTGGCAACAATGATTGTGATTGTCTCAATCGGATTATGTATCGATCGATGTGTTTTCGGCCTATTGGAGAAAGCAATCCATAAACGATGGGGTTACTGTTGCAATGAATGACAAGTTTATTAACCGTTAGGCTCTATTCCCAAAAAAAAGAGAGCTAAAACGCTCTCTTTTTTGTAGCATGCAAAGAAAAAAACTACTTTTCATACTTATACAATATGATCGTTTCTCCACCGGATTGTACTTCAAACTCGCACTCAACACCCTCGCCGCATACTTCCGGTGAACAGGCGCGGATGACTTTCAGTTCAAGCTCGCATTTACCATTATTACATACAAGAATATCGCCCTCTTTTACAATCATAGTACACCTCCACATATATTTGTTTGCTGAATACAGTATTGAAAGGCAGGGAGGATCTACAAAGCCCGACTGCCTGCGCAGCCGGGCTTTGTCGTTATTTGCTACAGACCAAGCTGCTTGAAGAAGTCATTACCCTTGTCATCAACCAGGATAAAGGCAGGGAAGTTTTCAACTTCAATTTTCCAAACCGCTTCCATACCCAGCTCGGGAAAGTCGATGCATTCTACCTTTTTGATATTTTCCTCTGCCAAAACGGCTGCCGGGCCACCGATGGAACCGAGATAGAATCCGCCGTGCTTTTTGCATGCGTCGGTCACCTGCTGGCTGCGGTTGCCCTTGGCGATCATGATCATTGAACCGCCATTGGCCTGGAGCAGATCAACATAGGAGTCCATACGACCGGCGGTCGTGGGACCAAATGAACCGGATGCTTTGCCCTTGGGAGTCTTGGCTGGGCCGGCATAGTAGATCGGGTGTTTCTTCAGATAGTCAGGCAGCGGCTTGCCGCTGTCCAGGATTTCCTTGAACTTGGCGTGGGCGATGTCACGGCCGACGACAATGGTTCCGGTCAGCAGCAGCGGGGTGGAAACCGGATGCTTGCTCAGTTCAGCCAGGATCTCGTCCATCGGTTTGTTCAGGTCAATTTTAACCCCATGCTCATGCTTGCCACGGAACCGGTCAGGAATCAGGCGCCCTGGATTACGGTCCATCTCTTCGACAAACAGTCCGTCCTTGGTAATCTTGGCTTTGATATTGCGGTCGGCCGAGCAGGAAACCGCCATGCCTACCGGACAGGAAGCTCCATGACGGGGGAGACGAATGATGCGCACGTCATGTGCAAAGTACTTACCGCCAAACTGAGCGCCAATGCCAAGTTTCTGGGCTGCTTCCAGCATCTTGTTTTCCAGCGCTACGTCGCGGAAAGCCTGACCGTGGGCGTTACCCTCTGTGGGCAGAGCATCAAGCTCCTTGGCGGTGGCAAGCTTTACGGTCTTCATGCAGGCGTCGGCGCTGGTGCCGCCAATCACGAAGGCAATGTGATAGGGTGGACAGGCAGCGGTTCCGAGGTACTTCATTTTTTCGATCAGAAATTTTTCAAGCTTATCCTGGGTCAGGAGCGCCTTGGTTTCCTGATACAGCATGGTCTTGTTGGCGGAACCGCCCCCTTTGGCCATGAAAACGAACTTGTAATAATCACCGTCGGTAGCCATGATATCGATCTGGGCAGGCAGGTTGGTGCCAGTGTTGATCTCTTCATACATGTCCAGCGCCACGGTTTGGGAATAGCGCAGGTTTTCCTCGGTGTAGGTCTTATAAATCCCTTTGGAGAGAAATTCTTCGTCCTTGACGCCGGTCCAGATCTGCTGTCCTTTTTTTGCAACAACAGTGGCGGTACCAGTGTCCTGACAGAGGGGCAGATCCAATTGGGCTGATATTTCGGCATTGCGCAGAAACGCAAGAGCGACACCTTTGTCGTTCATGGATGCTTCAGGATCGTTGATAATTTTGGCAACCTGCTCATTATGTGCGGGGCGGAGCAGAAAAGAAACATCCTTCATGGCCTCGTTTGCCAGAATGGTAAGCGCCTCGGGGCAAACTCGCACGACATCCTTGCCAGCGAACTGCTCAACGGTTACATACTTCTCCGAGCCCTCGATTTTGCGGTACGTTGTCTCGTCTTTGCCAAGAGGAAAAGGATCCTGGTACTGGAATTCGGGTGTTGCCATCAGTGAAGCTCCTTTCATGATAGTGTTAGGCAGGTCACATACGACCATTCCTGAATAGTTAAGCCAGCATACTAGTTAAATTTTAGCTCATTGTCGAGTGTAAACTCGTCCCTGAAACGCTAATTCAGGAATATGATTAATTTGACACTTTTTATGGGGTATGCTACCTGTATAACAACACTTAGTTACTGTAAATCGAGGTGGCGTCACATGCTAAAAAGCCTGCGCGAGGATATCAGCTCGGTCTTTGATCGCGATCCAGCGGCCCGTAACGTGCTCGAGATCCTGGTCTGCTATCCCGGCCTGCATGCCCTCTGGATATATCGCATCGCCCACTGGTTCTGGGTGAAGGAACTATTTCTTGTGGGGCGTTTTATTTCGCATCTCGGCCGTTTCCTGACCGGGATAGAAATCCACCCCGGCGCAAAGATCGGCCGCCGGTTTTTTATCGATCATGGCATGGGCGTGGTTATTGGCGAAACCGCGGAGATCGGTGACAACGTAACCCTCTATCATGGTGTTACCCTGGGTGGCGTAACTTGGGACAAGGTCAAGCGCCACCCGACGCTGGAAGACAATGTCGTGGTCGGCTCCGGAGCCAAGGTGCTGGGGCCGTTTACCGTTGGCAAGGGGGCCAGGATCGGTTCCAATTCCGTTGTTGTCAAGGAGGTGCCTGAAAACGCCACCGTGGTCGGGATTCCCGGCAGGGTGGTGCTTGCCCAAAAAAAAGAGGAGGGCAAGGCGGACCTGGAACATGGCAACCTGCCCGACCCGGAAGCAAAGGCCATCTCATGCCTGTTTGATCAAATCCGTGAACTGGAACGCAAATTTGCTCTTTTGACGGAAGAGCACGAGGCACTGAGAAGGACGGTAGAGAGCTCCCGGAAGGATGTCTCTTCTTGACGGTTTTGACCAAATCTGCCATAGTCTCGCCATGATAAAACGTCAGACAACCATCAATCGCATATTCAAGATAACCGGGATCGGCCTGCACACTGGACGCGAAGTCAACCTTGAATTCCTCCCACGCCGAGAGTTCGGTATTGCGTTTGTTCATAACGGCAACATCATTCCGGCCCGTTACGACATGGTAGCTGATACGCGTCTTTCCACGCTGATCGCCTCAGGCGGGTCAACCGTCTCGACCATCGAACATCTCATGGCAGCCTTCTATTTTTCCGGGATTACCAACTGCCTGGTGTACATCGACGGTCCTGAAGTGCCGATACTGGACGGTTCAGCCTGGGAATTCTACCAGGGGATGTGGAAAGCGGGGGTCTACGAATTCCCCGAAAGCGGAGTCTATCTCAAAGTACAGCGTCCGGTTGAAGTTACCCATAACGACTCCTGGGTGCGAATGAAACCGCTCAACACCCTTGATATCACCATGTCCATCGAATTTCGACAACCGGTCGGCAAGCAGAGAAAGCGGGTCACCGACGTGGAAAACGCCTTCTCCATCATCAATTCGCGCACCTTCACCCTGCTGGAGGAGATCGAAGCCATCAAGAAAGCCGGTCTTGCCAAGGGCGGTTCACTGGATAACGCGGTGGTAATCGGCGAGGACGATGTGATCAACCCCCACGGACTGCGTTACAAGAAGGAACTGGTCAACCACAAGATACTTGACCTGATCGGTGATCTGTACACCAGTGGTTACCGCATCCTCGGCAAGGTGGAGGCCAACAAGCCGGGCCACTATCTCAACAACCTGTTCCTCAAGGAACTTTTTTCGGACCCGGCCAATTATTCAATCTACTGAGCACCCCCATAACCACAGTAAAAAAGCCACCCTTGATCCCACATTTCGTGGTCAAGAGTGGCTTTATTATTCGTACATTACTCTCCGAAATCAGACGTTGAAACGGAAATGCATTACATCACCGTCCTTGACGACATACTCCTTGCCTTCCAGCCGCATCAACCCTTTTTCCTTGGCTCCGGATTCTCCGTTACAGGCGATATAATCGTTGAATGCGATCACCTCGGCACGGATAAACCCTTTCTCAAAATCGGAGTGGATCACACCGGCAGCCTGGGGAGCCTTTGTGCCGTTGGTGATGGTCCAGGCCCGCACCTCCTTGACACCGGCGGTAAAATAGGTGATCAGGCCGAGCAGTTCGTAGCCGTTGCGTATCAGGCGGTCAAGACCAGCCTCTTCAAGCCCCATATCCATCAGAAAGGCCTGTTTTTCCTCTCCATCCAACTCGGATATTTCCGCTTCCAGCTTGCCACAGATAGTAACGACTCCGGCCCCTTCACGGGCCGCAATTTCACGCACCTGACCGACAAAGGGATGCTCCCCCCTCAGATCATCCTCGGACACATTGGCCACATACAGCACAGGTTTATCGGTCAACAGATGCAGGTCTCGCATCCAGATGCGTTCATCCTCGTTCTCAGCCACTCCTCGCACGCCCGTACCCTGATCGAGAAGATCCCTGACCCGCTGGTAAAATGCGGCTTCATCCTTCAGCTTACGATCCCCACCCCGTCCAGCTTTTTCGGCGCGCTGGAGCTTTTTTTCGACCGTATCTAGATCGGAGAGCGCCAACTCAGTATGAATGGTATCAATATCCTCGGCAGGTGACACCTGACCATTGACATGAACGACATTGTCATCATCAAAACAACGAACAACATGAATGATGGCATCGACACTGCGAATATGGCCGAGGAACTGGTTGCCAAGCCCCTCGCCAGCACTGGCGCCCTTCACCAGGCCGGCAATATCAACGAACTCAATGGTCGTGGGCTGAATTTTCTGGGGGATTACAATAGCCGACAACTGATCCATGCGGGGGTCCGGTACCTGGACAATGCCCACATTCGGGTCAATGGTACAGAAGGGATAGTTGGCCGACTCGGCGCCGGCCGATGTCAGAGCGTTGAAAATGGTGGATTTACCCACATTGGGGAGACCGACAATACCGCAGTTGAAACCCATACGTACAACCTTTCATAAAAAATCATGTATCCAGATAGTTTTTATTATTAAACAGACTCATGGCCTTTGGTAGCCCCTGGTCCAGCATCATTTCCAGCATATCCAGCCCGCCATCCAGCACACGCGGCAGAATCTCCATCTGATCCGGCGGGATGGTACCGAGCACGTAGTTTACCGTATCTCCATGGGGCGGCCTGCCGATACCGATGCGTAGCCGAATGAAGTCACCCTTGCCGAGTTGTTCCATGATGGAACGAAGACCATTATGACCACCATGCCCCCCCCCCTGCTTGAGTCGGACCGTGCCAAAGGGAAGATCCAGCTCGTCATGAACAACAATAAGTCGTGACAGCGGCAGCTTGTAAAACTGGAGCGCCTGCATGACTGAGCGGCCGGAGAGATTCATAAAGGTCTGCGGTTTGAGAAGAATATGGCGCCCATCCCCCTGTTTCCACTCTCCAACCAACCCAGAAAACGTCTTACGGGTTATGGAAACGTTTTCCAGGTGCGCCAGGCGATCCAAAAAAAGGAAACCCGCGTTGTGGCGGGTCCATTGATAGTGGGAGCCGGGATTTCCCAGCCCCGCTATGATAAACATGTTCATGGGTATCAGCTGGTACTCTGTCAGGCTGCTGGTTCGGGAGCCGTCTCTTCCTTGATTCTGCCGAGTATGCTGACAACCGGAGTTTTGGGGTTATCCAGTACCTTGACACCCTCGGGCAGCTTGATTTCGTTCACGTGGATGGCGTGGGCAATCGCAAGGTCGGTAACATCGATCTCAATATGATCGGGAATGTTGCCCGGCAGACACTCCACATGCAACTGGTGGTGGGCAAAGTCCAACAGACCACCCTCCTTGACACCGATGGCAGCTCCCTTCAGAACGACCGGCACGGTGATCCGCAGCTTCTCATTCATATTGATGCGATGCAGGTCGACATGTTTGTAGGTTCCCTTGACGGCATCACGCTGCAGGTCGGATATGATCGCCATGGACTGGTCCAGGCTACCGCCGCCAACCAGGGTGATCAGGTTGTTCTGGCCACCTTCACCTGCCATGGCTGCCTGCAGGTCCCGGTAGCCTATGCTCACCGCCATCGGATCCATTCCTTTACCGTACACAACACCCGGAACTCTTTCTGCGCGCCTCAACTGGCGACTAATGCCTTTCCCGGTTTTCGATCTGAGTTCGACATTCATCTGTTTCTGTTGCATACTTTCCTCCACTGTTAGTGATGGGAAACACCCACCCTGTACTCATTTTATTGTCAGCGAAATCATTCCGTCCATCTGTTTTGCACTCTACACATGGTTATACAAAAAGCGAGCTGACCGACTCATCCCCGTGAATGCGTTTAATTGCTTCCGCAAGCAGAGCAGCAACTGAAAGCACCCGTACCTTGGAGGACTGTTCCTGTTTGCCGGCCAACGGGATGGTATCGGTCAAAACGATTTCTTCGATGTCCGAACTGTTGATGCGCTCGATTGCCGGTCCGGAAAGCACGCCATGTGTTGCGCAGGCAAAGATCGCTGTGGCTCCGTTTTCCTTGAGTGCTTTTGCAGCCTGGGTCAGAGTTCCCGCAGTGTCCACCATGTCATCAAGCAAAATGGCAACCTTATCACGCACATCACCAATCAGGTGCATGATTTCAGCAACATTGGGTCCGGTACGCCTCTTATCAATAACCGCCAGGCTACATCCCAGCCGCTTGGCAAAAGCCCGGGCGCGCTCGGTTCCTCCGGCGTCGGGGGATACCATAACCATGGGCTGTCCGTCAAAGCGGCCCTTCAGATAATTAAGAATGACCGGAGCGGCGTAGAGGTTGTCCACGGGAATATTGAAAAAGCCCTGGATCTGCCCGGCATGCAGATCGATGGTCACAACCCGGTCAACACCCGAAGTCGTGATCAAATCCGCCACCAGTTTGGCGGTAATGGGGGTACGCGGCGCAGCCTTGCGATCCTGTCGAGCATAGCCATAATAGGGGATAACAGCGGTAATGGTTGCTGCCGAAGCCCGCTTGAGAGCATCTGCCATGATGAGCAGCTCCATCAGGTTTGTGTTGGTCGGCGCACAGGTGGACTGAATGATGTAAACGTCACGTCCGCGAACGTTTTCACCGATCTCAATCATAATTTCTCCATCAGAGAAATTCCGCACCCTGGCTGTGCCGAGCTCAACATTAAGACTTGCACAGATACTGAGCGCCAGTTGCTGATTTGAATTGCCGCTGAAAATACGAATCTTATCCTGCATGATTTCCGTTTACCTTTCGTCCGCCTAATAATCTGATAAATCGTAAAAAAGCAAAAGAATCATATACTAAAACAGAGGACAAAATGCAACCTCTTTCGTCTAAAAGCCGTTTGCTATTGGGCAGTATTCAGATGCCCTAGCGGAAAATCATAAATTGGTGATTTCACGCGCAGCCTGGTCGAGGCTGTCCACCTGCTCCAGCAATTCAGTAATATTAACCTTTTTCAGGTCCTCACTCTGAAGACCGGCGCTTCCGATTTCACAATCCTGATAATTGCTGTGGGTCATGATATTTGAGAGGTACACCATCTCAACCAGGTTTCCATACTCTCCGGCCTGTTCCGGTGAGTGGTGAAAGCGGATGCAGTTCTGGATGGTTTCATCAAAATTCCATTTTCGTGCCAGCAGATACCCGATCTCGGCATGATGATCACTGATCAGCTGTTCACGCGTCTGCACCGAAATAATATAATCGGAAAGCATGTCGAGCATCACTGTTTTGCCGATATCGTGGAGCAGACCACAGATAAATGCCTGGTCATAGTCTCCGCGCATATCGCGTGCAATCTGACGGGCAATCATGCCGCACACAAGGCAATGCTGCAGAACCTTCCTTATTTCAGACACATTCCTGGGGCTAAAGCTGCTTAAAGAGTGGACCGTAACTATACTGATCAACGATTTGAATCCGATGTACAGCACCGCCTCCCGCAGGGTGGACACCTTTCCCGTTCTCCGGTAGAAAGGTGAATTGCAGATTTTGAGGATCTTGGACACAAGAATTTGATCGGTGATGCAATCGATGATTTCGTCAATAGATACGTTGGTGTTGTCAATCTTTGCCACGATCCGCTGCATGATGTCGGGAATGGGGGGCAACGCAACATTGCCACGCTCCATATGCTGAACGATCTCGGCAATTATCGGTTCAGTATCCACTTGATATTTTTGCCGGGACTCGTCGAACTTCTGGGCTGACTCAAGAAGCACCCGGGTCGAACTGATTTTTACCGGGCCGTTCTGAACAAAGCTGGGGAGTTCGTCAACAAACTCGAACATACCTGTTTCCCAACTGAATGCGCTCAGCAACGCCGCTTCCGCAACCTGTTTGAGAACCTCTTCCAGTCGGGGTTTGCTGATTATTTTCTCCGAATAGAGGTATCCTATAAAGGGAAGTCCCAGCATCTCAGAGTCGGAAAGCGCATCGCTCAACTTCTGCTGACTGATAACCATCTCAAACTGCAGAAAATCAGCAATGCGTTCTCCTTCGCAATCCGACCAGACAAAGATGATCTGACCATCCTGCAGATAGAATTTTTTCTGTCGGTTTTCCTGAATCAAGGTCAGGGTACCGGTTCTTTTGCTGTTGTCAGCCCACTGGATGATATCCATAACCGTCATGAGGCTGAGGTTTCCGTGAATTGTACGCATAAGTAACTGTTCCGCCAAGACTTTCAGATAAAATGATGTTCAGGAGTTATGAAGCCTGTTTCTTGAAGAAAGTATAGTCATTTTTTGGGAATAGTGTAGCGGAAATCACCGGATCATTTCTTGACGGGCTGAAACAATGCAATTCCCTCTGCGGCAACAAACTCCAGAAATGACTGGGCCTCATCATCAGGGATTCCCAGGGCGTCAGCAAGAGTGCCGCATGGCGTATGCCCGTCCAGATGTTCGAGAAGCCGGTAGTACGGCTCAATCAGTGATTCTGCGCAGACTCCGCCGACTCGGGGATAGATCACTGCCCACGACCCACTCCTGACGGCATGATCGGTAAATACCCTTATATTTGGTTCACCCGCTTCCAGGATATCCATGATTTCATAGTGAAACATCGCCAGTCGGGTCGCGGGAGCCAGACATGCGGAAAGTTCCAGAAGTTGCATCTGCTCAAGGGTCTGGTCATCGGGTGGATCGACCGACGACGTCAGCAGGGCAGCGGCATAGTGGTGATGATAATCAACAAGGTCGAGAACCAGCGGCAGAAAGCGTTTCAGCTTTTTCGATCGAAATAGTTCGGCCAGGAACGAGCGCTGCAGCAACCAAATCTCATGGTCATCGAAACAGTCTTCGCTGAGATTTTCACCCTTTGCGACTGAAAGCCAAAGACCGAATTGATTCAGAAAAGCAGATGGTTTCATACCGAGTACGGCAATAACACTATTAAACCAGGCGACCGCCTTGCCGCGGGTATAAAACACATCACAGGCAAGCGTCAGGCGCCGCGCCTCCAGCAGTTCAGCCGGACTGAAGGTTGGCGAGGAAAGCAGCGTGTAAGGCGGCTCTGAAAGGCGTTGCAAACCCAAGGCATCGCTGCGGCCAGCCAGGACGGTTCCGGGCAGGATCGCCAGGGGGAAGATATCCATATGATTGGGATAGAGCGCCAGGGCAAAATCGATGCTCTCACAAAAACCCCGCATGCTGTCACCGGGTAAACCGTACATCAGATCAAAACCGAATACGGCACCGGATTCGTTAAGGAGCGCCACCCTCCCCTTGAAGGCTGTCGAGCTGAATTTCCGGCCAACCCCTTTCAATACATCCGGGTCTGAGCTCTGCAACCCGATCTGGAGGGAACAGGAGATTTCCCCAAACAATTGCGCCATCTCCTGATCGATACATTCACAGCGCACCTCGAAATGAAAATGGATACCGGGTGCGATTTGCTTGATCAGCCTCAGGATTGCCTTGGCTCGCCGCGCATCCTGATTGAACGTCGAATCGAGCACAAATATCTGAGAAACATCATTCTCGGCAAAATGACGCAACTCAGCTGCAACCCGCTCAAGGGAAAAACGCCGCACACCACTTTCGCCACGGGAGTCGAAACAGTAATCACAGGCAAAGGTGCAGCCCCGCGACAATTGCCACAGTATTCCCCGGTACAGGCTCGCATCAAGCGTGCCGGTCAGCCAGGGGGAGGGAATGGTATCCAGTTCGGTCACTGGAAAGCGGGGTGTCAACAGAAGTGCACCATTTTCACGAGTAGCCACGCCGGGAATCCCCGAAACGCCATTGCCAGCGGCACAATGCTCGCAAACGTCCGCAAAAGTCTGCTCGCCCTCCCCCACAATCAGAAAATCGAACGGTTCGTCAGTCAGAAGGCCTCCCGGATTGGCGGTTGCCTCCGGACCTCCGGCAAAGAATCTGACGTCGGGCAAGGTCAGACGTATCCCCTCCGCAATACTCCGGCACTGTTCACGATTCCAGACGTACAGTGAAAAACCGATCAGTGCCGGATTCAGGACAGCCAGGTCAGCAACGCAGTCAGACGGTTCCTGTCCGAGAAAATAATCCCGCAGGACAACTTCAACGGAGGAATCAGCGTTGCAAAACGCTTTCCGGTAACTCTGCAAAAAGGCATTGGCCAGCGGAACTGCCTGGGGAGAGGGATAGGGGTGAACTGCAACAAGAATTATGCGCACAGGGAGTAACCTTTGAAAAGTTGAAGTTTCCGGATAGTTTATTGGTCCTGCAACGGCAGGGTGGATGGCGCATCAGCGCCGGTAACCGGCAGATAGATATTGAAGGTCGCCCCCTCGCCGACAAGCGATGAAGCCCTGATTATGCCTTTGTGTTTCCTGATAATCGTGTGACAGAGAGCCAGGCCGAGTCCCATGCCTTTTTCACTCCGCTTTTCCTTGGTGGTGAAATAGGGGTCAAATATCTTGGGAAGATGTTCCGCCGATATGCCGGCGCCGGTATCACTGAAGGAAATATGAACATAGTCCCCCAGTGGAAGCGGCAACTCGTGCTTCAGCGAGATCGTCAGAGTCGCGCCTGAAATTCTCAGAGTACCTCCCTGCGTCATTGTTTCAATGGCGTTGGTCGTCAGATGCAAAAACACCTGTTTCATGAGTGATTCATCGATGGTCACCAGCGGCATATCCGCCGGCAGATCGAATTCAACGTTTATGGGCGTACCCTCCAGGGCGGAACTGACGTGCGTCAGTATCAAGGGCGGCAAGGAAGCGGCACGCAACATGGTCACACCTCCTCGGGAAAGGAGAAGGAGTTGCTGGCTCAAGTCGCAGACCTGACCGGAGATTTTTTCAGCTTCTCCCAGGAATTCCTGTACCTCGCTGTCCGGGGCGGCACTCATTTTTGCAAGAAAAACATACCCCAGAATCGACTGGAGCAAGTTATTAAAGTCATGGGCCATGCCGCCAGCCATAATCCCGACAGCCTCCATCTTGTGAGCCTGACGTAACTCCTCTTCCAGACGCGCCTGACGCTTTTCACTCTTTTTCCGGTCGCTGATGTCGACACACATCGCAACGACACCCTGATAACCATCCTCGTCGTCAATCAGCGCAGCCGCCGAGATCACGGTCCAGACCTCCGAGCCGTCCCTATGCAGAAAACGGCGTTCGTAGCGCTCGGCAACGCCCTGTTTGCGGAACCGCATCCTGGATTCATGATCGGGAAGTTCATCCGGACACATGAAATCAGCTATCATCCGGCCAATCATCTCGTCGGGCGGATAACCGAACATGTCCGTCACACGGGGATTGACAAAGGTGATTTGCTGCTCGGCATCCAGCATCCAGATTCCCTCGTTGGCCGTCGTGACAATCAGGCTGTATTTATCCTCACTCTGCTTCAACTCCTTGATCTGACGATAGACGAGCAGGCCCAGCGTGCCCACCAGCAGCACCAGCAACAATGCCCCTCCGGCGCTCTTGAAGGAGCGGTTTCTCCAGCGTGCCAGCACATCCTCCTCCCGTAGCGACACGAAGGAAGCAACCGGATACAAACCTGAATAGCGGTAGGAAACGATCCGGCTGGTCTGGTCCACAACACCATGTTCCAAACGGAACGTCCCTGCATGTGATACTTTGGGCAGCCCACTCTTGAACAGGGATGATGGAATGGTTTTTTCCATGAATTTTTCGTTGAACGGCCCCGTCGCCAGAATTGCGCCGTCTTTGCGGAACAGAAAAATCCGGTCATTCCTTCCCAGTTCGATGGTACGATAATACTCGCTGAAGTAGAGCGGGTCGATGGATATGCCGACAACCATGCGCAGACTGCCATCCGGATTGGACAAGCGCTTGGTAAGAAAAATGCTCCTGACGCCGGTCAGCCGATTTACAAGGGGGCGGCTGATATAAACACCCTCGTCCGGGGTTTTCAGGTGATGTTGAAAATACTCGCGGTCGGAAAGATTTACGGAACGAGCGGGATACTCAGAAGATGCCGCATAGAGATTGCCAGCGGGGGCTGCAACAAACAGGATCGGGCTGAAGGGGCTCTTGCGCATGGAGCCGACCAGCATTTCATGGAGCTGATTTTCAGAGGGCAGCCCATGGGGGGAGATGCTCTGAATATCTTGAATAAGGGCATCCAGGGTATTTTCCGTGTTGCTGAACGTGCGTATGGCATGTTCGTTCAGCGCACTGGCAAAACCACGGGACAATCTTTCCGCGGACAGGATAACCTGCTTCCGGTCTGAAGTAATATCGTAGAGTGTTTTCCCCGTAAAAAGTATCGTCACCAGCGTAACCAGGATCAGAATACTCTTGTTCATGACAGACGGAAACCTGAGCATGACATGCCTCTAACCAACCGGATTCCATTATGTGTCTCTGTATGAAGAGGGGCCGGGACTACATGACGAATAATGGGGGGAACCTATCACATTAAGACAGAACATATGTCCGTGGGGATGAGTATACAAAATAAAAACAGGTATTCAAGCAATTACACTCAAATACCTGTTTTTTTATTTTGGCTGGGGCGCCAGGGATCGAACCTGGGAATGCCGGAATCAAAATCCGGTGCCTTACCGCTTGGCGACGCCCCACTATTCAAAAACAAATTAGCAACTTACAGCAATGATACCAAAAGAACCTTCAGAGTGTTTCAGCCACTGCTGAAAACCAACCGGTTGAACCAGTCAGCATGCTGCCCGCTGCTTCAGCGCTTTCCCGGTCTCGAAACAAACCGAAAACCGTTGGCCCGCTTCCCGACATCATTGATCCCATCGCGCCCATGCGCATCATGGCGCTTTTTATGTCGGCTATCACCGGAAACGCCGGGATGGTCACCGACTCAAGGTCGTTGGACAGCATGGCACAGACATCTTCCGTGGTACGGAAAAACTCAGGGATTCTAGCCAGCTCTTCACGGCTTGTCAACCGTAAATTTTTATAGACCCAGGCTGTGGATACATGCACTCCTGGATTCACCAGCAGCACCCAGAAAGCCGGCAGAGGTGGCATGGCCCGCAGCTGTTCGCCGATCCCCTCGGCCAGGGCGGTTTTTTTAAAGATAAAAAAGGGTACATCTGCACCAAGTGTGACGCCGATCTCCATCAACCGTTGATCAGTCAGATTGAGTTCCAGCAGCTCGTTCATACCCATCAACACTGTTGCGGCATCGCTACTCCCGCCACCCAGCCCTGCCGCAACGGGGATGTTTTTGACGATCGAGATGGCCACACCCATTCCGCTACCGGACAGGTCAAGCATGGCACGGGCAGCTTTCCAGGCAATATTGCCGGGACCATCGGGGACCCCATCCTTTCCGCAACTGACAGACAACTGCGAGGTCCCGGTCAGGGCAATCGTTATCTCGTCACACAGGTTGACCCGCTGCATGACCATGCGCAGATCGTGGTAACCATCGGGGCGCCGTCGGATAACATCGAGCAGATAGTTGACCTTGGCCGGGGCTTTGAGCGTCAGACTCTTCACGGAATGGGGGCTCCTCTTGAATGTGTGTCGTGGAGAGCAATCTACCGGGAAATTAACTGACAAATCAAGTCAAAAGAAGATCCGAGCAAATCTGGTTTTTCAATGAAGGGTTGCACGGCGATGTGGCAGACACTATACTGACGGGTGCACTTGTGATGAAGAAAGGAGAACTATTGTGAAACCACGTTTACCAGCCGAGTGGGAAATCCAGGACGGGGTTCTGCTGGCCTGGCCGCACAAGAACACCGACTGGGCCCCCATGCTTGATGAAGTTCATCCGGTTTTTGTCGAGATCATCCGGCAGATTGCCCGGTTCGAACGGGTTTTGTTGACATCCGAACATACGGCCGACGCCAGGGACGTTCTGACTGACGCCGGTGTTGACATGACCCGAGTCACCATCCATGAGCTGCCGAGCAACGACACCTGGGCGCGGGATTTTGGCCCGATTTCGGTGATATTCAACGGCAAACCGGTGCTGCTGGACTTTGGCTTTAACGGCTGGGGACTCAAGTTTCCATCCAATTTTGACAATCTGATTAACAGGCGCCTCAAAGATCTGGGTGCCTTTGCTCCCAACCTCCAGACAATCGGCCTGATTATGGAAGGGGGCTCCATCGAGAGTGACGGCATCGGTACCATCCTGACCACCTCAGCCTGCCTGCTGTCACCCAACCGTAACCCACAGCTTGACCGGAGCGAAATCGAGCAAGCCTTGTCTTCCCTGCTGGGGACGCAACGGGTACTCTGGCTGAACCACGGCTTCCTGGTTGGAGACGATACCGACAGCCATGTGGACACCCTGGCGCGCATCTGTCCCGGGAACGTGATTGTCCATGTCGCCTGTGACGACGAGCGTGACGAGCACTTTATCGAACTCAAACTGATGGAGCAGGAGCTGAAGTCGTTCAAGGCGCCTGATGGGTCGCCGTACACCCTGATTCCGCTTCCCTGGCCCAAACCCTGCTTTGGCGACATGGCTCAGCGTCTGCCTGCCACCTATGCCAACTTTCTGGTAATCAACGGCGCCGTGCTGGTCCCCACCTACCGTAACGAAGAGAAGGATGCCCTGGCAATGGAACGCATCGGGCAAGCCTTTCCCGGCCGAGAAACCATTGGAATTGACTGTCTTCCGCTCCTGAAACAGCATGGTTCGCTGCACTGCGTGACCATGCAACTCCCCGAAGGAGTGCTGTCATGAAGACCCTCCCTGCAGCTCTTATCCAGCAGCGCTGTTCGAATAATCGTTCGGAAAACATGCAAAAGAGCTGCGCAATGATCACCAGCGCGGCCGGTTCAGGCGCTCGCCTGATCGTGTTGCAGGAGTTGCACACCGGCCCGTACTTCTGCCAACAGGAAGACCCGGCCCTGTTCGACCTGGCCGAGCCGATTCCCGGCCCATCCTGCGAAACACTGGCGGCACTGGCCGCCAGACTGGGAGTGGTGATCGTTTCATCACTCTTTGAACGCCGTGCTCCGGGGCTGTACCACAACACCGCCGTCGTATTCGAACAGGACGGTTCCCTGGCCGGCATATACCGCAAGATGCACATCCCCGACGATCCCGGCTTTTACGAGAAATTCTACTTCACACCGGGCGATCTCGGCTTCACCCCCATCAAGACCTCGGTCGGATCACTGGGGGTGCTGGTCTGCTGGGACCAGTGGTACCCCGAGGCAGCCCGCCTGATGGCGCTGGCCGGCGCAGACCTGCTGATCTATCCCACCGCCATCGGCTGGGATCCAGCCGACAGACCTGAAGAGCAGGAGCGTCAGCGGGATGCCTGGATAACCGTCCAGCGCGGACACGCGATTGCCAACGGCCTGCCGCTCCTTTCGGTCAACCGGGTCGGTTTTGAAGCAGGAACGGACAAACCGGAAACCGGCATCCTTTTTTGGGGAACCAGCTTTGCTGCCGGACCGCAAGGAGAAATTCTAAAGCAGGCAAGCAAGGACAACGAGGAAATTGTACTGGTGGACGTTGATTTATCCAGAACCGAAAAAGTGAGGCGCATCTGGCCCTTTCTCCGGGATCGACGGATTGACGCCTATCAGGACATACTGAGACGATATCGGGATTAACCGACTTGGCAAGGTTTTCCGTCCTGATAGTTGACAGAAAAAGTTGGTTTGTGATATTTTATTTAGCTTAATTATTTGCGGCATCCGACAGTCGATGTGGCTGCTGCAAAACCCACTGAACAGCGCATCCGGCATGTGCCGGCTTGCTTTTTACTCCCACGCAAAGGATGTTATCAATGAAACGCTTTTACAATTTTTCGGCAGGCCCCTCCATGCTCCCCGAATCAGTACTCCGCAAAGCCGCGGATGAGATGCTCTGCTACGAAGCAAGCGGTCAATCGGTCATGGAGATGTCTCACCGTTCAAAACCTTTCGAGGCCATCATCGCGGGTGCCGAAGCCCTGGTTCGCCAAAATATGGCCATCCCGGACAACTACCATGTGCTCTTTCTGCAGGGTGGTGCCAGCCTTCAGTTCCACATGCTCCCGCTTAACTTCATGACCCTGAACAAAAAAGCGGATTTCACCCTGACCGGCACCTGGGCACAGAAGGCGCTGGAAGAAGCTCAGAAACTGGGCTCGGTCAATGTCGTTGGTTCCTCCAAGGACAAGAAGTGGTCCTATCTGCCGGAAATTACCGGCGCTGACCCGGAAGCAGACTATTTCCACATCTGCTACAACAACACCATCGAAGGCACCCAGTACCATTCGATTCCCGATGTGGGCAATGTGCCGCTGATCGGCGACATCTCCTCGGGTGTGCTTTCCAAACAGCTGGACGTGAGCCGTTTTGCCGTGCTGTATGCCGGCGCCCAGAAGAACCTCGGCCCATCGGGCGTAACGCTGGTCATCATTCGCAAGGACATGATGGAACGCATTCCGGGAGGGCTTCCGGCCATGCTGAACTACAAAACCCACGCTGATAACCAGTCCATGTACAACACCCCGCCCTGCTACCCGATTTACATGTTCAAGCTGGTGCAGGAATGGATTCGCGATATGGGCGGCCCGGAGGAGCTCTACAGGCAGAACGAGCAAAAAGCCCGCTTGCTCTACGACTTCCTGGACAGTTCGTCGCTCTTCTTCAGCCCGGTTGAAAAGAGTGTCCGTTCACTGATGAATGTTCCGTTCCTCACCACTGAAACTGATCCTGAAAAGGCCGATGCACTCAACAAGAAGTTCGTCAAGGAGAGCGATGCCGCCGGCCTGGTAAACCTGGCCGGACACCGTTCCGTCGGCGGAATGCGCGCATCCATCTACAATGCCATGCCGCTGGAAGGCGTGGAGGCGTTGGTGGCGTTCATGAAAAATTTCGAAGCACAGAATTCATAACCACGACAGGACCAGATACCATGTACAAAATACAGACCTTGAACAAGATAGCTCGCTGCGGGCTTGACCGACTCTCGCGTGACACCTACGAAACCGCCACTGAAATCATCAATCCCGATGCCATCCTGGTCCGCTCCGCTGACATGCACTCCATGACGCTGCCACCCAGCGTCCTGGCAATTGCCCGGGCCGGAGCGGGTGTTAATAACATCCCGATCAGCTCCTGCACGCAAAAGGGCATCGTCGTGTTCAACACACCCGGAGCCAATGCCAACGGCGTCAAGGAGCTGGTGATAGCCGCCCTTTTTCTGACCAGCCGCAACCTGTACGAGGGCATCAGCTGGGCAAACAGCCTTGCAGGCAGTGAAGCCGATATTCCCGCGCAGATTGAAAAGGGAAAATCACAGTTTGTCGGGCCGGAAATCCAGGGAAAAACCCTGGGTGTCATAGGCCTGGGAGCTATCGGCGTCATGGTGGCAAATGCTGCCGCCAACCTGGGCATGCGGGTGCTGGGGCTGGACCCGTTCATCAGCGTGGAGTCCGCCTGGAGGCTTTCCCATGAGGTTGAAAAAGCGGTCACTCTTGATGCACTGGTTGCCGAATCGGACTACATCAGTGTGCATGTACCGCTGAACAAGGAAACCAAGGGACTGTTCGGCTCCGAACGAATTGCCCGGATGAAGAAGGGAGCGCGTCTGCTGAACTTCAGTCGTTCCGGCCTGGTGGACAATGCCGCGGTCAAAGCTGCCATTGCCGAAGGAAAACTGGGAGGATATGTGATCGATTTCCCGGAGGCCGAGTTACTGGGAGTGGACAGGATCCTCTGCATCCCCCATCTGGGAGCCTCAACGCCCGAGAGTGAAGACAACTGTGCCATCATGGCAGCTGAGCAAGTCCGTGAATATCTGGAGCGCGGCAACATCAGAAACTCGGTCAATTTCCCGGACTGTGAGATGGCCCCCACCGGCAAGACACGAATCACCCTGATCAACAACAATGTGCCGAAAGTCATCAGCCGCGTCACCACCATCCTGGGTGAAAGCGGACTGAATATTGATGAAATGCTCAACAAGAACAGGGGTGAGGTTGCCTATAACATCATTGACATCTCCGATGAAGTACCGGAAGAACTGGTGGAGAAACTCGGACAGGTTGACGGGGTTGTGGCGGTTCGCATCATTCCGGACTGTCAATAGGTCAGACACCTCCTCACGACACATGAGGCAACGAAGCCCCCACTTGAATAACACCGGTGGGGGCTTTTTTCGTCCCGGTCCTGGAAGGGGAGAACCTGGTCGTGTCATGGTTTCCGGTCGGCATTGATGTGTAGCTGGCAATGGAGGCATTTTCTGAGGAACAGCATGGTCATGCCATGCACATGGAAATAGTTTCCACAACGTGGGCATTTGCATACGGCCGCCACCAGACAGGTCGCCATGAGCAGCACCACCCATATCACAAAGGCGGTCAACATTGTCCTGAGCGCCGGTGACACGCTATGGATCAGCCACATGGCGGGAATATAGAGCAGAATGACGCTGAAGAGGTATTTGCGCCGGCGGCGAATCAGTCTGAGGGCTTTTCCGTATTCGACGTGATCGTCCATTGGTCAGCCCCTGTCTTCGAGAATGGGTTCCACCGGATGAAAAAGGCGTCATCAGCCGGCAGTGGAAGAATGGTACTCCAAAGTGGAAAGAATCGGCAAGCAGGGATTTGGTCCCTGATGTTTATGAGAAACTGTTGATCATCCGGGTGTTTCCGAGTAGTATTGGAACAGAGAGCTCACTTTCAACAATAAAAGGAGTATCAATAATGAACTGGAAACGTTTTCTGATGCTTGCACCTGTACTGTTTTTTGTGTCATGCCTGAGCGCACCGCTGGCACTGGCGGGTGCTGAAAGTGATAAGGTTGCGGCGAGTCTTGAAGTACTGAGGGACATAACCAAGATTCCGGAAAAGGGCCTTCCCGCGGCGCTCCTCAGCAATGCCCATGGGATTGCCATTATCCCGGATGTCCTTAAAGTCGGCTTTGTAGTGGGCGGAAAATACGGTACCGGCATCCTGATGGTTCACAAAAGCGACGGAACCTGGAGTAACCCCAGCTTTGTGAGTCTGATCGGAGGAAGCTTCGGTTGGCAGGTCGGCGCCGAGGCAACCGACCTGATTCTGGTCTTTAAGAGCAAAAAGAGCATCGAAGGCATCAAAAATGGCAAATTCACCTTTGGAGCCGATGCAAGCGTCGCAGCAGGGCCGGTTGGGCGAAGCGCCTCGGCATCCACCGATATCCTGCTGAAAGCGGAAATCATCTCCTACTCCCGCAGCCGGGGAGTCTTTGCCGGTGTTTCCCTGGGGGGGGCATCGTTGAAGATTGATGAAGAGAACAACACCACCTTTTACAACAAACCGGGCATCACTGCCGACGACATCCTCTACGGCGAGCCCAAGTCCCCATCGGGTACGGTCTGGAAAATCAAGGAACTGCTGACGGAATATTCAAAATCACCCACCAATTAAATACCGGGTAACCTTACCGCCGTGGCACGGTCTCAACCTGCGATGGCGGTAAGGAGACCGCAACATAACGTTGAACACCTTTCCGCTGATCCGGCTTTACCCAACCACTCCCCGGGAGCCCACCATGAGCTATTCAGCACTGATCACCGATCTCTATCAACTCACCATGCTGGCAGGTTATCTGGAACAGGACATGCACGAGACCCATTCGGTTTTCGACCTCTTTTTCCGGCATAATCCCTACCAGGGCGGTTATGCCGTTTTTGCCGGGCTGGAGCCAGCCCTGGAGTATCTGGAAAATCTTTGTTTCAGCGGCGATGAGCTTGCCTATCTCAGGGGGCTGGGAATGTTCGACTCCAGGTTCCTTGATTTTATGGCTGACTTCCGCTTCAGGGG
>JACAAY010000038.1 GCA_013377095.1 Desulfuromonadales bacterium | reverse complement strand
ACGTCATTGCCACCGGTGAGACCTACTCGGTGCGCACCTTTGCCGAAATGGTCTTTAAACGCCTGGGCATGCCGCTGGAATGGCAGGGAAGTGGAGTAGACGAGATCGGCATCAACACCAACAGCGGCGAGATCGTCATCCGGATCGATCCCAAGTACTTCCGTCCGGCCGAGGTTGACCTCTTGCTGGGCGATCCCTCCAAGGCCAGGCGCCAGCTGGGCTGGAAGCTGAAAACCAGCTTTGAACAGCTGGTAGCCATGATGACCGATGCCGATTTTGAAATGGCGGAACGGGAGAAACGGGCAGATGGCTAAAACCGCCCTGATCTGTGGAATATCCGGGCAGGACGGCAGCTACCTGAGCCGCCTTCTGCTCGGCAAGGGCTATCAGGTCCACGGCACTGCCCGTGATGCACAGATGTCCTCTTTCGGTAACCTGCGTCAGCTTGGAATCAAGGAACAGGTAATCTGTCACTCCATGGCACTGAACGACTTTCGCAGCGTACTTCAGGTTTTGGCCAAGGTGCGTCCGGACGAGATCTACAACTTGGCCGGTCAAAGTTCGGTTGGACTTTCTTTTGATCAACCGGTGGAAACCCTGGAGAGCATCAGTGTCGGCACACTCAATCTGCTGGAAGCCATGCGCTTCATCGATCTGCCCGTCAAACTGTACAGTGCCGGTTCCAGTGAATGTTTCGGCAACACCGGTGGCGAACCGGCCGATGAGCAGACCCCTTTCCGTCCCCGCAGCCCTTATGCTGTTGCCAAGGCGACCGCCTTCTGGGAAGTTGCCAACTACCGTGAAGCCTACGGGCTCTTTGCCTGCACCGGCATCCTCTTCAACCATGAATCGCCTCTGCGTCCTGAACGTTTCGTGACCCAGAAAATAATCAAGTCTGCCTGCCGTATCGCCGCAGGTGGCAAAGAGAAACTCCACCTGGGTAATATTACCGTTGCCCGCGACTGGGGCTGGGCACCGGAATATGTGGAGGCCATGTGGCTGATGCTCCAGCAGGAAAAGCCGGACGATTTTGTGATTGCCACCGGAGAAACCAACACTCTTGAAGCGTTTGTGACGGAAGCGTTTGGATGTGTCGGACTCGACTGGCGGGATCACGTCATCAGTGACCCATCCCTGCTACGTCCCTCTGAGATCATGATCAGCCGCGGAAACCCCTGCAAGGCGTCCGCCGTTCTCAACTGGCGGGCACACTATCACATGCGGGATGTCGTGCGGGAAATGTCAAAGACATCGAAGTATTAAATAATTTGGAGACACAGCATAATGCGCATTCTGGTCACCGGCGGCGCCGGATTCATCGGTTCACACCTCTGCGAACGACTCCTGTCCGAGGGGCATGACGTCATCTGTCTGGATAATTTTTTTACCGGCAGCAAAAACAACATCATCCATCTGATGGACAATCACCGTTTTGAAGTGGTGCGTCACGACATTACCCAGCCAATCCTGCTGGAGGTTGACAGGATCTACAACCTGGCATGCCCGGCCTCCCCGATCCATTATCAGTACAACCCGGTCAAAACAACCAAAACCAGCGTGATGGGCACCATCAATATGCTCGGTCTGGCTAAGCGAGTCAAGGCTCGCATCCTGCAGGCCTCCACCTCCGAAGTCTACGGCGATCCGCAGGTACACCCGCAGACGGAGGAATATTGGGGCAACGTCAATCCCATTGGCATCCGCAGCTGCTACGACGAGGGCAAACGTGTTGCCGAAACTCTAATGATGGATTACCACCGCCAGAATAACGTAGATATCCGCATCATCCGCATCTTCAACACCTATGGCCCCCGCATGGCGGAAAACGATGGACGGGTCGTTTCCAATTTCGTGCTGCAGGCCTTGAGAAATCAGGACATCACTGTGTATGGCGACGGTTCCCAGACCCGTTCCTTCTGTTTTGTGTCTGACCTGGTGGAAGGGATGATCCGTATGATGGAAAACGACAGGGGCTTTATCGGCCCGGTCAACCTGGGTAATCCTGGTGAATTCACGATGATTGAGCTTGCCCAAAAAGTGATTGGACTGACCGGAAGTGCCTCGAAAATTGTGTTTGCAGAGCTGCCTCAGGATGATCCAAAACAGAGGCAACCAGACATACGCGTTGCACGTGAGGTGCTTGAATGGGAGCCAACAGTGCAGCTTGATGAGGGATTGAGGATGGCGATTGCGTATTTTAGAAAGGCTGTCTCTACTTCAATATGACAAGACCCTTGATTTTTCTTTCATGCAGCTTAACACCTATTTCTATAGTTCAAAAATCAACGTAAAAAGCCAACCGGACGACACTGAATAAAACCAAACTCAATTATTCAGGACACTAATGATATTTAGGTTTAATATTCTTTCTTTTCGAGGATATACCCGCTATGAGTTTTCATTCAAATGTCTTTTCTCGACCTCAGCCTACATTGCCTGATTGACCACTCCTATATCATTCATATACATACCTGAACTGAATTGAAGTTTAAAATGACAGTGATCCGGGAGGTCCGTACATCGGGGAGAGAATATTGTGCAATCACACCGAGACGTCTGAGGCCAAAAGGCACGTTGTATGTCTGCAAATGGGCCTTGATTCATTTTCTCGAAACATTACACATGATAGAGCTATTAATGATCTTGCGATCACATCCTTTGTGTACTCAAGAAATACGAAGGAGAACTGGAGATCGCAAAGAGGTCCCTAAGAAGGGGTCCGTATTGAGGGTGCTGCCGAGACAATGAATCTAACTGTTAAGACGTTGCATCGACTTTGATACCCTTGGCCGTAGACGAGACTTGCATGACGACCGAAAAATCAATTAACAACATTGCGCAAACATCTAAGAACAAGGTCATGGATGACAAGGACGTTGTCTCTGTTGAGGTTGATTCATTTGCCACTTTTGGACCAATAGAGCGTGATAAATCACGTTTGCTCAAAAACGGTGTCTGGATCGCTTCAGGCCAAGGTTTTGCTGCATTGGCTACATTAGGTGGCGTTCGACTCATAACAGAACTTGCTTCACCGTCTTTATTCGGATCCTTCGTTCTTCTCAACGGCCTGCTCAATCTTGTGCAAGGTATATTATTCCAACCGTTGGCGCAAGCGGCATTACGTTATTACCCGGAGTTTTCAAAATCAGCTCACATACTAGAATTACGGCGACATATGTCGACGGTTTTTAGGTTGCGTTGGTTTTGTGGTCTGGCAGTGATGACAGGACTTGCGCTTATAGACATAACAACAACACATTACCTAACCTTTACCTCTTGGTTACTGCTTGCTGCAGCACTTGGTATTGAAGGCTGGAAGACTGTTGAGCTTGTAATGCGCAATGCGGCACGCAATCAAAAAGCCTACTCAGCATTCTTTATTGCTGATAGCTTAGCGCGCCCAATTGGGGCTGTGCTTGCGGCATATTTCTTTAACGTTTCAGTCGAATTACTGCTATTAGGACAGACGCTTGGGACATTTCTCGTGCTAGTGTCGTTCAGTCATTTTTCGAAGAGCCGAATACAGCAAAACCGTGCAGAATATCCATTGGACGTCGTCTTGAACGAAAGACTCACTAAAGGTATGGCGCAATTTGCGGCGCCTCTTTTGTGGACTTCCCTTGTTTGTTGGTTCAGCGCTCAGGCAGACCGCTACATAGTCGGTGGAATGATCGGAATCGCACAAGCAGGAATTTACGCGGCAGCATATGGCCTAACAAGCCGACCGCTTCTGATGATAGGTACAGCTAACGAAGCCACCTTGCGCCAAGTGCTCTATACAGCCGTTTCTAGGGGTGACCGTAGGGGCATGCTAAAAGCTTCATGCGTTTGGCTGGGACTAAATCTGGCAATGAGTACAATTATTGCGTCGTTGATCGTTATATTCAGCGAACCAATCGTACGTTGTTTGCTTGCTGAACCTTATCGTGAAACGTCGATATCACTGATTCCTTGGCTTGTGTTCGGTCACGTGCCGTTACTTGCGGCACAAGCAATCGAGAGGCTGTTGTACGCTGTTCAGCGGACACATGCTGTGCTGTTCGTGCAAGCAATCAGTGCATGTGTTTCGATAATCGTTGCTGTACTAGGGGCTACATGGGCAGGTTTAATTGGTGTGGCAGTTGCAGTGCCGGTATATTATTCGTTACAACTGCTGATGACTCTTTGGATTGCCTTCAATAGTATAAAGGACCCCATTTATAATTGAATTGAAACTGATGGCTGAGTTGAAGAGTTACAGCAACTCACCTAGATCTTAGTCGCTGTTTCTTCAGCGAACAGATGTGACTGTAGTTTGAGTTTGTGCCTGTCGAAAAATACCAGCGACAACTTATAAATTTTTCAAAAGAAACGGAGCAAATACATGAAACCTTTCAAATACTATGCGACTAAAGCTACACAACTCTGTAGCAGGACATATCGCCATTTACTTTATCGTTTGCATGGCAAGCTGCACGATACAGTGACAATTCGCACGATGCATGGACTCTTGACAGTGTCTACTAGGGATGATGGTATAGGTTTGCCTCTATTCAGAGAGCGACAGTACGAGTATGACTCTTCCATTCGCGCACTTAAATTTCTAAAAAGCTCTGGCTTCATCCCCACAACCAATGTGAGCATGCTTGATATCGGTGCGAACATAGGACTAATAAGCATTGGCTTAATTCTATCAGGTGAAATTGACCGAGCGCTTGCGATAGAGCCTGAGCCACATAATTTTGGTTTGTTGACCAAAAATATAGTGCAGAACAACTTAACTGAACAAATGCTGTGCATTCAGATGGCTGTGGGCGACAAAGAGTCAATACTGAATTTGGAACTCTCCACTCAAAATCCTGGCGACCACAGGATACGTGTAGCTCCAACATCTGATGCTTCTGAGCATCTAGGTGAGTCGGGACGTCAGACAATTCAAGTGAAATCGCTTCCACTGCTTCAAATCATGGAACGCTCCGACGTCAAAAATTTCGGGGCGTCCTTGCCTTCTTTTATGTGGATCGATGTACAGGGTTATGAAGGTTACGTTTTCAGGGGAGGTAGGAGCCTACTTGAAAAAGGCCTGCCGACTGTATCAGAGATCTGGCCGTATGGAATTCTCCGTGCTGGGATGTCGCTTGAGGATTTCGTCACCACTGTTAGCACCATATGGACTGATTACTGGATAGACAGGGGTGGCCGATTCACTCGATACCCCATCACTGTATTCGATCGATATCTTGAAGAACTTGGCACAGCCGGTTACTTCGAGAATGTCATATTCACAAAGAGGTTAACCTGACAGCAGAAATAGTATTTTCAAGCTAATATGTATTCAAACACCACGGCAAACCTACGCTGGGACAATCAAACCATAAGCAATATATATACAGCGATGGAACCGTGCAGCAAACTATTGCTCTAACAATGAATACAAAACTACGATATACACCATCCTGAACTGATATTTTTTGCTGTTTTAATGGAGCCAAATCAATGAATGAAAGAGGCGTTCTGTTTGATGAATATTTAACACAACATCTTTCTCATGCGGGTAATTCAGAGCTGCACAGGAAGCATAAAAAAGCTATGCTTTTGCATAATTATGGTCATCTTCTTCCAGATAACAAATCAGCAAGAATTCTTGATATCGGACCAGGTTACGGAGAATTATTAGAACTGCTTTCCATTGACTTGAGTTATAAATGTGTGAAGACGGTTGACCTATCATGCGAAGTCGTAAAGTACTGTAATACTCTGGTACCAAACAGTTCGTTATTGGTCAAAGACACCTGCAACTATCTTGACACCCATCCAAAGGAGTTTGATTGTATATTTCTTATGCATATTCTGGAGCACATCCCCAAAGACAAGGTCATCCCTTTTCTTCTAACCATATCGAAGGCACTTGCTCCAAGTGGCAGAATTATTGTTGAAGTCCCAAACATGAATAATTTTTTTACTGGGATTGCAATGCGATACAATGATTTTACACACGAAGTTGGGTTTACCGAATTAAGCCTTTCGCAAGTTTTCAGAATGGCTGGATTATCAAACATCCAAATTTCAGAGGTAAATCAGCCCGTTAATCGTGTGATCAAAATTTTTCAAGTTATGATGCAATCCTTAATTAAGCTTGTTATACGTATGATATTCAAAACGTATCGCATGCCAGGAAATTCAATATTTTCAATTTCTATGTATGGTACAGCAATTAAACGAAAATATTAAAGCTAATTATTACGAATACAATCAATCACTGGGCTTAAATTGAGATCTACATTAGACATACCAACAGCAATTGATAAATTTGCAATAATCATTATGACTGTTATGTTTGCTTTATTTGTTTTTTTTATCGGAGCAGTAAATGCTGAATTAGCTGAATTAGCTAATGCAATTGAGTTGTTATTTTACTCGACTACTACCATTGCACTAACTATATTAGCTTACTATATTAATCCGTACGCACCACTATATTTTTTTATTCTATGGCTTCCTATTCAAACAGGTCTCCTCTCTTATTTTGCCGATACCGAAATTGTCAGTGATGCATTAATTCGTTATTTGTCAGCAATTAAAGAGGTGATAGCAGTTTGCTGGGCTTTATTGATTATCGTAAAAAGACCTCGCGGACGACCTCCTCTATGCTTTCCTGACTGGGTTGCACTAGCAATTGTAATCATGGCAAGCATCTATTTGTTCATTCCTGATGCTTTTTTTGGTCGCAGCAGTACAACCAGCCAGCGCATTTTTGGGTTTCGCACAGCACTAGTGCCATATTTGGCTTATTTACTTGGTCGGACAATTCAATACAAATCCAGTTCAGTCAAAAAATCGATATGGTTACTAATAATAATCTGTTCAGCAGTTACCATTTTCGGTATATTTGAGTTAATATTAATCCCAAGAGAAGATTTGATATCAGGGTTGATACCATATTTTATACTTAAAGGTGGAGACCCATCTAGCTACAATTCTGATACTCTAAGTTATATTGTCAGTTTTGGTGGAATTAAATTCAAACGCATGATGTCATCTTTTTTATCTCCTCTTGGTTTAGCATATTTTCTAATTTTTCCAGTAGCTCTAGCGCTATCTATTAAGCGCTACAAATTTGGTGTTACAAGGTACTTTAAGTTTGTATTATTATTTATGCTAATTATTCCAGTGGTACTGTCTAATACGCGCGCTGTAATTGCATGTGCTTTATTGATGTTTATAATTGCATATGGTGCAGACAAATTATACAAGCTTGTTATTATTATTATTACAACATCTATTATTATTTATTTTACTCCAATAAATAGTATTGTAACCGACACTGTTAAGGTTTCTGATTCATCTTCCAAAGCCCATTTATTCGCTTATGTTGTTGGCACAAACCAGATTTTACGTAATCCACTTGGTATTGGCCTTGGTCAAGCTGGCCCAAACGCTATGTCTATTGCAGGAGGAGAGAGCCTATACAGTCAACAAGATCCAACTGTGTACGAAAGTCTCTATTTAACGATGGCAACAGAACAAGGGATTTTATCGGTTGTAATATTCATAATGTTTATTTTGTCAATCACAATATCGACTAGAAGTTGCTTAAAAAATGAATTAATTGATGTATTTGATAAGTTTTGGATTTCATCCGTACCACTTGCTACGATCGGTTTTTTTGTTGCTTCAATTCCTACTGAGCACTGGTATGGCTTTCAGTCTGCTTTTATATATTGGTGGTTTGTTGGATTGGCCGTACAAAGAGTTTCTTTTTACAAACGGGAGGCTATTAGTTGAGAATAGGAACTTTATATACGCTTTACGGTCGCAGAGCAGGCGGTGAAATGCTGATTGAAAGAACACTGCTTGGAATTCTTAGCTCCTTTCTAGATACAACTTTTGTAGTTTACTGTAACAGTGAAGCCTATAATATTCTTCCAGATCTGCCATACTTAGAAAAACGCTATATTCCAGCATTAAACAATCAATACAGCAAGATATTTTGGATTGAATTTTTTTCAAAGCGCGAATTGATAAATGATAAAATCGAACGGTTTTGGATTCCAAGTGGCTGTAACGCATTCCCTGGCCCATGGAATATCCCAACACTCGTTTCTTTTATGGATTTTGGTGAGTACCATATACCACATAAATATGAGATAAAACGCATGCTTTATCGTAAACATTGTTGTATTCCTTGCTCTGTGAAACGTGGCACTGCATTTATGACCATTTCACACAATACAGCAAGTGACTTACTTCGCTTGTTTAAGAAAGATTCGACTGTGATCTATCCGGGAGTTTCACCACGCCCCCAGAGTGAAACCGTAACAAATCCCCTTCAAATTATTCAGCTAGAAACGGGCTACTGTTACGATGATTTTCTTTTAGTTCCCGGCCGCACTGACTATTTCGGCAAAGGGCTCGACATCCTGTTAAGTGCCTATAACAGTTTTTCTCAAAGAATTTTAGGTGCGCCTCAACTGATCCTTGTTGGCCCTGAAGGCGAACATCACGAGTTGCTATTACGCCAGATAGATCAACTTGGACTTGAAGGGAGAGTTCGCTGGTTAGGGCGGGTCAGCGATGCATGTCTCGATTCTCTTTATAGGCTGAGCAAATTTGTTATATTTCCTTCTCGTTTCGAGGGTTTTGGATTTCCATTGTTGGAGGCAATGCAGCTTGGCAAGCCAATAATTTCTTCAGACGCCGGTTCATTGCCTGAAATAGCCGGGGGGGCTGCTCTGATATTTCCTTCAGGCGATAGCTCAGCATTGGAAACGGCTATGGAGCAGTTGACATGCAATCCCGGTTTAGCAAATACACTTATTTCTTCAGGTTTGAAACGTGTTTGTGATTTCAACTGGGAGAATTCATACCTGGGCATGCACAAAATGTTCACAGATTTGAGATGATAGACGCCGTATACTGCTGCACATCATGGAGAGCGGATAATATATGAAAGTTCTTTTGCTAAATGCTCCACCAATGAAAACAATGGGTGTAGTAGGCTTTATGTATCCACCACTTGGAATATTGTATCTTGCTTCTTATGCGAGAGAAAAGTTAGCGGGCCTCGAAATTAAAGTAATAGATGGTTATCAGGAATCATTCGAAAAAATACCTGGAATGATAACCGATTTTAAGCCTGATGTTATCGGAGTTTCATTCACCACACAAGCGTCAACAGGTGCATACGAGATTATTAAACGTGTAAAAACATCCTTGCCTGAAACTCTAATTGTTTCTGGCGGACCTCATCCTACCCTGCTCTCTTCAGAAGTACTTGAAAACTCAATGACAGATATTGTTGTTGTTGGTGAAGGTGAGGAAACATTTCTCGAAATTCTCAAAGCTTTTAAGGAAAGCAAGGATCTAGATAATATTGCAGGAACTATCGTTAAATCTAATGGCCTGATTAAAATCAATGCAATACGACCTCTGATAAAAGATTTGGATACAATCCCCTTCCCAGCAAGAGATCTATTAGATATGCGCAGATACCCAGGCTACCACTATAAAAAAAGGAAGAGAGACACCTCTCTTGTATCTGGCCGTGGCTGCCCATTTGACTGTGTATTTTGTTCCAACCCTGTTTGGAAGAATCAGAAACCATGGTTTCGCCTACGTTCACCCCAAAATATTGCAGATGAGATAGAGCATCTGATGAATGACTTCGGCATATATGAATTCTACGACGAGACTGATGAATTTAATGGCAACCTCAGTTGGGCAAAGGCCGTATGTGATGAGCTTATTAAAAGAAAGCTCGATATTAGCTGGAAAGCCCAGATGCGGGCT
Organism: Desulfuromonadales bacterium; assembly: GCA_013377095.1. Classification (GTDB taxonomy): domain Bacteria; phylum Desulfobacterota; class Desulfuromonadia; order Geobacterales; family Pseudopelobacteraceae; genus Pseudopelobacter. The sequence goes on along the minus strand of JACAAY010000038.1, from coordinate 34,712 downwards.
GACAATGTAGACGTGGAATTAGCTCGCAAAATGGTTCAAGCTGGTTGTTGGTTAGGTTTTTTTGGAGTTGAAAGTGGAAATGATCGCACACTGGAAGGAATTGGTAAAAAACTCACTGTTGCGGATATCAAGCGCTCATTACATACCTTGAAACAAGCTAATATGAAAACATTTGCACTTCTTATGGCATTTAACGTTTGGGAACAAGATGGTAAGTTATGCTATGAAACGAAACAGGATACCTTGAACACTCTGAACTTTGCAAAAGAGATGGTCCGCGAAAAAATGGTAGACCTGATTAGTTGGTCATTAACAACACCATTTCCAGGAAGCAAATTGTATGATATTGCACTGAAGTATAAACTCATTCCTCAGGAACGAATTGGGAGATGGGAGTTATGGGACCCGTCCTCTAATTTTGTGATGGAGCTTCCGGGCATAACTAATCAGGACTGGATAGATATCCAGACTGAAGGGAAAAAGCTGCAGGCAAGACTACTTATAAAAAGCGGGACGTTTAATATCCATTCAATTCCACTCTATGCTAAGAAAGCATTCTCGCTCATAAAAAACAAAATGGGTTTGTCAAACCAAAACTCACATCGAAATTAACTTGTAAAATCAATAGGTGGTTCTAATTATATGGAAGCCTGCATTATTGTAACGTACCGTTGTAACGCAAAATGTCATATGTGCAATACGTGGCAGTTTCCCACCAAACCGGCAGAAGAGATCACAGCCGAAACTGTCGATAAATTGCCAACGGGACTTGATTTTATAAACATTACCGGCGGAGAGCCTTTTCTTCGTCAAGACCTTGATAAGATCATCGAAATTGCGCTGAAAAAAACAAAACGCCTCGTCATTTCATCCAATGGATACTTCACCGAACGTATGGTCGCCCTAGGCAGGAAATTTCCTCAAATTGGAGTGCGTATTTCAATCGAAGGTCTTCCCGCAGCAAATGACAAACTTCGCGGCATCCGTGATGGCTTTGACCACGGACTTCGCAGTCTTATCGAATTGAAAAACCTCGGTATAAAAGATTTGGGATTTGGCATGACCGTTTCCGATGCCAATGCAAAGGATATGATCGAGCTGTACCGGCTGGCCGACAGCATGGGGCTCGAATTTGCCACCGCCTCAACCCATAATTCCTACTATTTTCACAAACTTGATAACACGTTCCACGACCCGGAAATGATTGCTGGCGAGTTCGAGAAGATTTCCTGCGAACTTTTAAAAACCAACAGACCCAAAAATTGGTTCCGGGCGTATTTTAACCACGGCATGGCGAATTATGTGCGTGGTGGTCGAAGGTTGCTGCCGTGTGAAGTCGGGACCGATATGTTCTTCGTCGATCCGTGGGGACGGATAATGCCATGCAATGGAATGGATTGTGAGATGTCTATGGGTGATCTCACAAAGCAGTCATTTGATGAAATCTGGAATAGTGAACAGGCAAAGAGTGTTCGTGAGACTGTGCAATGCTGCGAAAAAAGCTGCTGGATGATTGGAAGTGTTGCTCCTGCCATGAAAAAAGATATCATGACACCTCTAAAATGGATTCTAAAACATAAATTCGGCTTTGGTAATGGTTTCTGATACTGATGTGAAGCTTCGAATTGCTGTTCTTGGTACTCGCGGCATCCCTGACGTCATGGGAGGAGTTGAGACACACTGCAAGGCATTGTATCCACTTCTTGCCGGCATGGGTCATCATGTCACGCTTTTTGCTCGTAAAAAGTATGTCGCGGTTCAGGAGCCATATGATTATTGCGGTGTAACGGTTATTCCGTTATGGGCTCCGTCGCAAAAAAACCTGGAAGCAGTCATCCATTCTCTCCATGCAATTCTCCGGATAGCCATTCGAAGAAAAGAATTTGATCTCCTCCATATACACGCCGTTGGCCCCTCTTTACTCGTCCCGCTTGCCAAGATACTTGGCTTGAAGGTTGTAATTACTCACCATGGCCCCGACTATGATCGTATGAAATGGGGGAAATTTGCCAAGGGGATGCTACGCCTTGGAGAAATGCTGGGATGCCGCTATTCCGATCTCGTGATTACCGTTTCACGCCATATCTGTCAGACCATTCAAAAGCTCTATGACTGCACTGGTCGTTATATTCCTAATGGTGTGCCATTGCCGGATTCAATTCCCGCGGGAGACTTTCTGGAGCGCCATTGCTTGGTTCCGCAGCGCTATATTCTAACTGTGGGCCGGTTGGTGCCAGAAAAAGGTTTTCATGACCTTCTGAAGGCGTTCAATGGCGTTAAAACTGAGTGGAAGCTGGTAATTGCTGGCGCCGCAGATCATGAGGATGAATACAGTAAACAATTGCTCTTCTTGGCTCAAAACGATAATCGGGTAGTCATGACCGGCTTTGTCAAAGGAAGGGAATTGGGTGAACTATTTACAAATGCTGGTCTTTTTGTACTACCTTCCTACCACGAAGGGCTGCCAATAGCTTTATTGGAGGCCATGAGCTATGGTATTCCGGTGCTGACGAGCAATATCCCAGCAAATGCCGAGGTTGTTGAACAGGAACACACATTTAAGGTGGGTGACGTTGAGGAACTTACGACATCATTGAACGCATTTTTCATTGAGCAATGGAGTGGCGCCAGAGGCCTTGCTAAGGTGGCTCACGAATACAACTGGGAGGATGTTGCACAAGAGACCATCTCTGCATACAACGATGTAATGTCTCCTGCGTATTCTGAATCTGACAAAAAAAAGCAGCTTAGACCTTCTTTGGCCATTCTTGGCACTCGTGGTATTCCCGCTTGCCATGGCGGTTTTGAAACATTTGCCGAGCAACTATCCTTGAATCTCGTTAGTAACGGCTGGGCTGTAGCAGTTTATTGCCAGAATAACGGTGGGGAAAAGCTGTATGAAAGTGACTGGAATGGTGTTCGACTGGTTCATATTCCGGTGCGAGGTTCTGATACGATCGGCTCAATCTTCTTTGACTGGAAATCAACTCTGCATGCCCTGAGCGAAAGGCCCTTGATTCTCACTCTTGGCTACAATACGGCGCTTTTTTGTCTCCTGTACCGCCTAGCAGGAGTTACCAACTTGATCAACATGGATGGTCTTGAATGGAAACGAAAAAAATGGTCCTTATTACAGAGATCCTGGCTGTACCTGAATGAGCGTTTTGCCTGCCTGGTGGCTCACCATCTGATCGCTGACCATCCTGTAATCAAAACCCATCTCTACACGAGGGCCAATCCATCCAAAATAACCATGATTCCGTATGGGGTGGATATCGTTTCGGAAGTGGATGTAAACCTGTTAAAAATTTTCGGGCTTGAGCCAGATAAATATGTGTTGATTATTGCTCGCACAGAACCTGAAAACTCGATCCTGGAAATCGTAAAGGCATTCTCAAAACGCATACGTGGTTACAAGCTCGTTCTGGTTGGAGGCTTTGCCCCTGATCGTTACCCCTATCATGCTAAAATCGCAGCCACAGCAGGAGATGAGACACTTTTTCTTGGGTCGGTCTATAAGAAAGATGTTGTAATGGCCCTGCGTACCTTCTGTCGACTGTACATACATGGCCATCAGGTTGGCGGAACCAATCCTTCTTTATTGGAGGCCATGGCAGCTGGTTCTCCGATACTTGCCCATGATAATCCGTTCAACCGCTGGGTAAGCGCAGACACTGCTCACTATTTCAAGGATGCTGACGAATGTTGTATTGAACTTGATGCACTGTTAAGTAATACCGGACTCCTTAAAGCGCTTGGCCATGCGGCAAGAGGGCGCTGTAAAGTTGAATTTTCAAATGACACAATTATGTCGAAATACCAGAATTTGTTGAGAGCGTGGTGGGATTCACGCTCATAATATTTCTACCAGAGCTCCCAATGAAAACCCCGGTTATCTCAATATGAAACCAATAATTTCTGTGATCATTGCAACCTTCAATGCCGCCAAGACTCTCAGAAATTGCCTGGAAAGCATTGTTACACAAAAAAATGAGTGTATTGAACTGTTGGTGATTGACGGTGGATCAACAGATGGAACGCCGAATATTCTTGAAGAATATAGCTCTCAGATTGATGTGATTGTCTCTGAACATGACCATGGAATATATGATGCTTGGAACAAAGGCATCATTAATTCTCACGGCGAATGGATAATGTTCATTGGCGCCGATGACACTCTGGAGCACTCCGCCTTTGAAAAGTACTTTGAATTTTTGAACAGGCACAAAATAGCGGACATTGACTTTATCAGCGCCAAATACCTGTATATCGGGCGAGCTGGGCAAGTTCTAAAGGTATTTGGAGTTCCGTGGAGTTGGGAGCAGTTCCGTCGCAAAATGACAGTGGCCCATGTGGGATCTCTTCATCGTCGCGCTCTGTTTCATGATGTCGGTTTGTATGATTTGCAGTTCCGTATATGCGGTGACTACGAGTTGCTACTTCGGAAAAAGGAGCGGTTGCGAACTCTTTTTATGGATGAAATTATCGCTCGCATGGCCATGGGTGGTGCAAGTTATTCAATGAATGGCCTACGTGAGACGCACCATATTCAGCATCTTTACTCAGGAGTGTCACCAGTAAATCTAAAAGCAATCCATTTATGGCAAATACTGCTTTTTTGGCGTCATTATTTGCTACATTCCAATATCTGGATTTAGCAGGAGGCTCTTTCATTGATTGAGCGCACAACAGCGATTTGCTTGTCTGTATATAATGGAGGGCTGTTTTTAAGAGAACAACTCGACTCAATATTGCAACATGATGAAACACCCATAAAACTGATTATTCGAGATGACGGTTCTGGGGACATAAGTTTTAAAATCCTGAATCAGTATAAAGAACGGTACGAAGATAAAATTGAACTTGCTTCAAACTCCTCTGGCAACATTGGGTGCCAACAGAGTTTCATGTCCTTAATTTGGAAAAGCACGCAAGATTATATAATGCTTTCAGACCAAGACGATGTCTGGAAACCTGATAAGATCTCTATGACAATTAAGAAAATGTCTGAGATGGAGATTGAGCACGGGAGTGAGACTCCGCTTCTTGTTTTTACCGATTTGACTGTTACGGATATCAGACTTGATATATTGGATAAATCCTTCTGGCATTTTCAGAAGATTGATCCGACTATTTGTTATAATTGGAAAAAATTACTCGCCCAAAATGTAGTTACCGGATGTACAATAATGATCAATAAGGCGGCAAAACGTGTGATATTTCCTTTTGCTCTTGACAGCATGCTGCACGACCATTGGATTGCCGTAAATATAGCAAAGCATGGTTATGTTGATTTTATAAATGATCAAACTGTTTTTTATAGACAACATTCACATAATCTAGATGGTGCTAAAAAATACGGTCCTCTATATGCTTTCAAAAAAATAGTTAAAATATACAAGAATGCCCTTTTTTATTGGCGAGCTATGAATTATTTTGGCAACGTCTCTATGGTCGAATTGTTTTATTACAAAGCTACAACGAATATCAAAAGATTAATAGATATCGATAAAATCAGTACACTGCACAGGAGAAGACGCAGGTACTGATAAATTACAACTTGTCCCTACTAGATACACAGAACCACCATATGATATCAGCACATCGAATCATAATCCTACTCACAGATTTTATGCGGTTTTCTGATGCTAAAACAGCAAGCTCGATTATTTACCAAATTTGCAGTTGCGATTGATATTGCTTCCATTTTAACTGCGTTTGTACTTGCGTTTAATGCAGTACAGATGGCAACTGGCAGATTGAGCGCACTTCTGGATTATAGCTGGGTGCTTGTTGTTGTCATACCCGTCTGGATTTTCCTGCTGACATTCTTCGGACTCTACGACTCAATGCGTACGAAATCCTTTCTTGTAGTCACTTCAGGACTCCTGAAAGTACATTTCATTGGTGGTCTCATAGTTTCATCGAGTGTATTTCTTGTTCACGCCACCAGTTTCAGTAGACTTCTGTTTATCAGCTTTATATTCTTCTCATTTACTCTCATAACCTTGGCCAAGAGCTGTATTAAGCTACTGCTCAGTATATTCCGCCGAAAAGGGTATAACAGCAGATATATCCTGGTTGTCGGTTCGCAAGACCGCGCTCGACGCTTTGTGGATGTTATTCGTCAGCATAATGACTGGGGGTTTGTCATTACCGGTATCGTCGGTCTGCCCGATGATCCGGACACACTTGATATACCGGGGTGCGCAATGCTGGGATGCACTGATAATCTGGAGGAAATATGTAAGCAGAAGATGATCGATGAGGTAGTTTTTTCACTACCAGGCAGCAACCTGTCTGTGGTTGATGAATATCTATTTATGCTTCAGGAAATGGGCATCAGCGTAAGAGTGGTGATCGACCTTTGTGATGCTCCAAGCTCACGCAAGGAACTTTCCTTGCTCAATGGTGACATTCCTATTTTGACCTATCATAGCAAGGCATTTGACACCGGCAGGCTTTTTCTCAAGCGATGCCTGGATATAGTGGGCGCTCTCTGTGGTCTTATAGTTGCTGGACTCTTGTTTCCTTTCATTTCCTTGGCAATCAAGCTCGAATCAAAAGGACCTCTGTTTTTCGGTCAGGATCGTGTTGGTGAGAATGGTCGCAATTTCAAATGTTGGAAATTTCGTTCCATGTATGTTGATGCTGAAACGCGCAAACACGAGTTGATGGCGCACAACGAGATGAATGGAGCCATGTTCAAGATAAAGAATGACCCACGAGTCACAAGAGTGGGGCGTTTTATTCGAAAAACGAGTCTTGACGAACTACCCCAGTTCTGGAATGTACTGAAGGGAGAAATGAGTCTGGTTGGAACCCGGCCACCGACTCCCGCTGAGGTTGCAACATATGAAAACTGGCACCGCAAACGTATTTGTATCAAGCCTGGTATAACCGGCTTGTGGCAAGTTAGCGGACGAAATCAGATCAAAGATTTTGATGAGGTGGTCAGGCTTGACATTAAATACATTGAGACATGGAGTCTCTGGCTTGATATAAAGATTCTACTGAAAACTTTTTGGGTTGTCTTTGTTCGAAGTGGCTCATATTGAAGGAATAACAACATGGTGACAACAAAGGTGAATTTTTGATAAAAACACATTCCACACATATCCATTTCCCCAACACAATATCACTACCAGCGGCTCTACATGACCAAACCTACACTTAAAACACTGCTGTTCGTAACTGTTGTTTTCATGGCCTCTTGCCTTTCGGATTATTCTTGGGCGCTCTCCTCAGCAAATATCCCACTCGACAGCCCTCTATATCTCTATCTTGAGAAATTGGCAGGCCTTGGTCTCGTCACCTCCGATGTTATGGGCATAAAACCTTTTTCCAAGACTGAAGCGGCACGCTTGCTTCTTGAAGCAGAAAAAACTCTGAATGACCGTGGAGATGATACTTTAACTTTTCCCCGTCAGCTCATAATTCGCCTTCGCGAGCTGATTCCCCGTGAAACTTTTTTGTTGGAACACCCTGACAAGAAACCGCAATTTGTAGATTTCAATCCGACTGCCTCGATTAGAAAACGATATGTCTATCTGGATGGCATTCCAAGGGACTATAACAGAACCTCCTTTGATTCTGGTCATCAGTCGGCTTTTGGTTTCATTGGTGGCGATCTCCGCCCATTTACACCAGGCCCGCAAAAAACATCCGGTACAGAAGGAACGCCTCTACTGGAAAATAACAACGGGACCATCCATCCATCCGGTCATAGTGCTGAGTTGCGCTGGGCAGCGGAAGGGTATCTAAGTACCAAGGTTACCGGACTGGTTGAACCTGCCATCCTTATTTCAAAGACCAACACGAAACTCTCTCTCAACCGAGGTTATATCAAACTGGGAGGTGGCGGGCTTGAACTTGAAGTCGGCCGGGATGAAAACTGGTTTGGCCCGGGTTTTCGCGGCACAACAACCTTGACAAACAACGCTCAAAATTTCGACTTTGTCAAACTGTCAAGTCCTGAGCCCATTAACGTTGCCTGGCTCAAGCGCTGGATCGGCGATGTCAAATACTCGCTGATTGTTTCTCGTTTTGACGAAATCGATGCAGGGACCAGCGACCATCGCCGCCCCTATTTCATCGGTTTTAAACTTGCCGTAAAACCAAAGGATTGGTACGAAATCGGTGCAAACTTTGTTCGACAAACGGGCGGTCCCGGCTTTTCCGGGTCTCCCAGTATCATCGGCACTGTTTTTGGTGGCGGCAACAACGACCATGCCAATACGATTGCCGGGCTCGACTTACGCTTTCGCATACCATGGTTACGCAATACCGAGATTTACGGAGAATTCTCCGGTGAAGATAACGCCGGTGGCGTATGGCCGATTGTAGAGAGTTATGTTGGGGGCATCTTCATTCCCTGCCTGACCGCGTCATGTCGGGATGACTTTCGTTTCGAATACTTTTTTGGTAGTGTCATGCTCTACAGTGATTGGCAGTTCCCTCGCGGATACGTTTACCATGACATGACCCCCGGACACTCCCAGGGTGGAGGAGGCGTTCAGGACTTCTTTTTACGCTACAGCCACTGGTTTAGTGTTCGAAACAATCTTGCACTGGAATACCTTTATACTGAGCGGGGCCGCTCATACCGGATGCCAGGTCAAGTTATGGAATCGAAACATGCCGGAAGAATTTTCTGGTCCCTGCCCGTGCGTGGGGACATTGACGCCCAAATTGGCTATGGATTCGAAAAAATCAACAATTTAAACTTGATTAATGGTGTTGACCGAACAAATCATCTCCTGAAGCTCGAACTGAGATACCGCTACTAATAAACCTGTATTTTCCCTTTCTGAAAAGTGTATACCTTATTTGCGGCATCCATTGTTTGATCTCGGGTACTTAATGAATGAGTAATTAAGGCATTGTGCACACAACGTCTTGTATATTCGTATGTTGCCAACGTGTATTACATTGGCACACCGAATGCAAATAAGCGGGACAAACACATTCCTTTGGAGGTAGTACAAATGAAAAAAGTTCTGTCAACTCTCGTAGCCGCCCTCGTAGCAGTTTCCTTCTCCGCCGTTGTTTTTGCTGCTGACGCTCCTAAAGCTGAGCCCGCAAAAGCCGAAGTTGCTGCTCCTGCTGCCGAGAAAAAAGAAGTGAAAAAAGTTAAAAAAGCCAAAAAAGCCAAAAAAGTTAAAAAAGAAGTAAAAGAAGAAGCTCCTGCTGCTGCTCCTGCTGCCAAGTAATTCTTCCATACCGAGTATGAAAAAGCCGCATCGCGAGATGCGGCTTTTTTTTTGCCGGGCATAATCAGCCAGGAGAGAGTATGACTGATCACATAATTCGAGCATTGAGCACCTCCGGAGGCATCCGGGTGTTGGCCTGCAGCACAGCGGAACTGACCCGCGAAATCTGTTCTCTACATGAAGCCTCCGCAACGGTAAGCATTGCACTTGGGCGGGGATTGGCCGGTGGAGCGCTGATGGGCGCATTGCTCAAATCAGGACAGAGGCTGGCCCTCAAGTTCGAGGCAAATGGTCCCCTGGGCAAAATGATCATTGAAGCGGATAGCGATGGCGCTGTGAGGGGCAGCGTGGCCAACCCGCTTGCGGAAGCGGAACCGCAGGGAGGGCGCTGGAATGTAGCGGATGTTCTCGGTCGGGCCGGCTTTCTGACGGTTAGTAAAGACTTGGGGCTGGGTGGCGAGCCATATCACGGTATAGTTCAGTTGCGTAGCAGTGAAATCGGTGACGATCTTGCCTACTATCTGGCAGACTCCGAACAGACACCCACTGCCGTCGGGCTAAGCGCAGCCTTTGATGAAACCGGACAGATATCAGAGTGCGGCGGCTTTCTGGTTCAGGCTCTCCCTGATGCCGATGAGAGCAAGCTGGAAGCGGTCATGGCAAACATCACATCCCTTCCGCCACTTTCAATCATCTTGCGAGAGGGTGGGCCCCAAAAACTTCTGGAACTGCTCTTCAATACGGTAGAATACACGCTTCTGGAGACACGGTTGCCATTCTTCAGCTGTGGCTGTTCGCGGGAAAAAGTTGAGCGGGCCCTCCTGTCGTTTGGCTCCGACGAGCTGCGTGACATGAATACCAAAGAAAATGGGGCTGATGTCAGCTGTGAGTTCTGCCGCCGAACGTATCATTTTGATAAGATACATCTCGAAAAGCTGATTGAAGCAGCGAACACACACCCTTAATCCTATCAACCGCTGCAAGAAAGAACACTTCCATGCGCACTATCAAACTGTCCATTGAGTATGATGGCACCAACTACGCAGGCTGGCAGATTCAACCAAATGGTATGGCCGTGCAGCAGGTAATCGAAGAAGCCCTGCTGCAGCTATTGGGGGAACAGGTGCGGTTGCGCTCCTCCGGACGGACAGATGCCGGAGTGCACGCTCAGGACATGGTTGCATCATTTACAACAGCCAGGAAACTGCCCCTACAGGCCTTTGTGGGTGGTGTTAACCGCTTTCTGCCGCCGGACATTGCCATTCTTTCCGCAACTGAGGTCCCGACAGGTTTCAAGGCAATCGGTGACGCCCGCTCCAAACATTACCGCTACACCATCTACAATGCGCAGGTGCGATCGCCCTTGCGGCGCCTGTATTCCTGGCATGTGCGCGAACAACTCAATCTGCCTGCCATGTGCGATGCTGCGTATCGCTATATTGGTCGACATGACTTTGCCGCATTCCGCGCCTCCAACTGTGTAACGAAGACAACGATTCGTCGTATCGACTCCGTCTCTGTCAGTAGCGAAGGGAACATTATCGTTATTGATGTGACAGGAGAAGGTTTTCTAAAAAATATGGTGCGAATAATGGCGGGAACGCTGGTGGATATCGGGCGGGGACGATTTGCCCCGGAGCATATTGACATGCTGCTGAAAAATCCGGACAGAAAAAAGGCCGGTGTAACGGCGCCGGCCTGTGGTTTGTGTTTGGTAGAGGTTTCCTATTGAAGGGAGTGATGACTATTTCTCAGCCAATAACCGTTTAATCAGTATTTCCATTGACCGGCCGATCTCATCATTGAATCCCCGATAGACTTCAGCAACAATCCCTTTTTTATCGATAACGAACATAACCGGAACGGAGCGAACACCAAAATCCGCCTGCACTTTTTCACTGGCCGTTGCCAGGGGGTAATTGATGCGGAGTTCGTCAGAAAATACTTTGGTAACGCGATCGCCCTCATCATCAACATTCAAACCGAGCACCTGAAGCCCCTGTTTCCCATATTTGCGGTTCATCTCAACAATATGGGGCACGGAGGCACGGCACGGCACGCACCAGGTTGCAAAGAAATCAATTACCAGCACATATCCGCGATAGTTATCAAGGGAGATGGCCTGCCCCGAAGTTGAGGTTGCCTTGAAATGGGGAGTTGCTTGTCCGGAACGCGGCAAAGCGTAGAGACTCGCAGGCCACATACTCATGACGAGCAACAACAGGGCGGGCAAACTGAGCAACCGGGCATGCTTCATACTGTTCAAAGCGCCTTGGCAATCAGGGCATCCAGTTGTGATTTGGGAATGGCGCCGACAATCTGATCAACAACAGCCCCGCCTTTGAACAGCACCAGTGTCGGTATTCCGCGCACGCCATATTTACCGGGAGTCGCCGGGTTTTCGTCAACATTGACCTTGCCGACTTTAATTTTGCCTGCATATTCGTCGGCCACGGCATCAATCAGAGGAGCAATCGCCTTGCATGGTGAACACCAGGTGGCCCAAAAATCAACGAGAACCGGAATATCTGATTGCAGCACTTCCCGGTCAAAATTGGCATCGTTCAATACAAGTACTTTGTCGCTGGACATATGTGTGTATCTCCTTTGGTAAATTGAAGTAAGTTGAATGATATACCAGGGGGGGAAAAAATCAAGAGCAAACTCCCGTCTTCACGCAGTTGAAACATTCATCGAAAGAGACTATTCTACCAGGGCCGATATCAAATCAGGGAGAAAGCAACCAATGACGTGCTTGACACTGAGCATTGAAATCCAGGGCAGGAATACCCTGGTTGTGGGGGGCGGAGCAGTTGCCTGCCGGAAAACAAAAAAACTGCTTAAGGCGGGCGCACGTGTATATGTGGTGACGCTATCTCTGGATTCCGAGATAAAAAAACTGCAACAATCAGCTGACTTCAGACTGCGAATCGGTCCTTACACCCCACACGACCTTGATGAAATCTTTCTGGTGGTTGCGGCAAGCGATAGCATTGAAACAAATGCGGAAATTGCCCGCGAAGCACAACAACGAGGAATCCTGGTTGCGGTGGTAAATGCCCCGAAACTTGGTAACTGCACCTTTCCGGCTGTCCTGCAACGGGGAGCACTGGAAATCGCCGTTTCCAGTGGTGGCCGTTGTCCGGCGTTTTCCGTACTGGTTCGTGACCATCTGGCAACTCTGATCGGCGAAGACTTTGGCTCCGCACTGGAGCAGCTTGCTGCTGAACGTGAAAAGCTGTTGACGGAAGGGAATTGCAGCACTTACAATGCAAAAATTGTGCGCGCACAAGCACAGCAACTGATCGCCGCATTGTCCGACACCAAGGAAACAGTATGATGAGCAGGATTTTTTTCTATTGCACACTCGCCCTGTACGGGGGAGCCACGGTAGCCTATCTGACCTATCTGCTCAGAACGACACCCCTCCTGGCGACCTGGGCCAACCGTTTGATCTCGGCCGGATTTGTTGCTCACCTGCTTTCCACCATCCATCTTTCCGTTCTGACCGGACAACTGCCGATCACCAACATGCACGAATCCCTGTCGTTCTTCAGCCTGACCATTGTCGGCGCCTTCATCTATTTTGAGCGCACCTACAAAGTGGCCATTCTCGGATCGTTCGTTACACCTTTGGCTTTGCTGGCAATCATCGCCTCCAGCGCCCTTCCTGACGAGATCAAACACCTCTCGCCCATACTGCGCAGCAACTGGTTCTGGATTCACGCCCTGATGGCGTTTGTCAGTTACGCCGCCTTCACGATCACGTTTGCAACATCAGCCATGTATCTCATCCAGGAACACTTTCTCAAAAAAAAGCACTTTGGGGCGCTGTTCCGCAAGCTCCCATCACTGGATACCATGGACGACATCAGCTATCGCTGCCTGACCATCGGTTTTCCACTTCTTACGATGGCCATCATCTCCGGAGCCATCTGGTTGGAACAGACTGTGGGAAGTTATTGGAACTGGTCGGACAAAAAGCAGATCTGGTCACTGATCACCTGGTTTATCTATGCCGCTCTGCTGCACGGTCGCTTGACGACCGGTTGGCGGGGAAGGCGAGCAGCCCTGCTTTCCATTCTCGGCTTCATCGTTCTTCTGACAACCTTTATCGGCATGAAACACAGCATCTCATGGTAGCAGATTACAGACCGCGAACATCGGCACGTTCCATGGAGATGTCAACATAATGCATATTATTGTTGTTGGTCTTTCCCACAAAACCGCATCGGTTGAGATTCGAGAAAAGGTGGCCTTTTCCCCCAATCTGATCGAAAAGCCACTGCAAGAGTTGGTGGCGCTGGACGATATCATCGAAGGGGTGATTATTTCCACCTGTAACCGGGTCGAGATCTACGCCACCACGCGTGACATCGCCGGCGGGATCTCCCGCATCAAACGTTTCCTGGCCGACCATCACCGCATTTCCCTGGAGAGCCTGGAGCAGCATCTCTACAGCTATCACTCCGAGGCAGCCATACGCCATGTTTTCCGGGTAGCTTCCAGCCTTGACTCCATGGTGATTGGTGAACCCCAGATTCTTGGCCAGATAAAAACCGCCTACGGTTATGCCGCCGAATACAAATCTTCCGGCATCATCCTCAATCGATTTCTTCACAAAGCCTTCTCTGTTGCCAAAAGGGTGCGCACCGAAACCAGAATCGCTTCGTCGGCTGTCTCGGTGGCGTTTGCTGCCGTGGAACTGGCACGGAAGATTCTAGGCGACCTATCCGGCAGAACCGTTATGCTGATAGGCGCCGGGGAGATGTGCGAGCTTGCCGCCAAACACTTCCTCAACTGTGGCGCCAGCGGCGTGATGGTCGCCAACCGCACCTTTTCTCGGGCCGAGCGCCTCGCGGACGAATTCAGCGGGGAGGCGGTACGCTTCGAAGAACTGTTCGACCATCTCCACCGGGCCGATATCGTGCTCTCTTCTACAGGCGCTCCCCACACTATCATCGGGCCCAAGGATGTTGAGCTGGTTGTCCGCCGCCGCAAATACAAACCGATGTTCTTCATCGACATTGCCGTGCCGCGTGATATCGACTCCAGAGTAAATGACGTGGAAAGCGCCTATCTTTTCACGGTCGACGACCTGCAGGAAATCATTCAGGCCAACCTGGCCCAGCGCAACCTGGAAGCGAGCAAGGCCGAGGAGATAATCGAACAGGAGATCGGCCAGTTTTTCAGGTGGCTCTCCTCGCTGGAGTCAACCCCTACTATCGTTGCGCTACGCAGCAAGTTCGATGAAATCAGACGGGCTGAACTGGACAAGACCATGAACGCATGGAAAGACATGCCTCCGGAGGCTGAGAAGCGTCTGGAGTCATTGACCATTGCAATCATCAACAAACTGCTGCATACCCCCACGACCCTACTCAAGCAATCCGGACAAGGGGGGCGCACCGACCTCTACACCGATGCCCTGCGGCAGTTGTTCGACCTCCAAACGAGTACTCAGGATGATGGCGAACTGGAATTGGAAGAAGAGTGAAATTGCCACCACTGATACCCGCTCTTCTTATCAGGCGCTACAAACGTTTTCTGGCGGATGTGACCCTGCAAGACGGCAGGAGCGTTACGGTCCACTGCCCCAATTCCGGGAGCATGAAAGGATGCGCTGAACCCGGCAGCCGCGTATTTCTTTCCCGAAGCAGCAACCCCGGCCGCGCCTACCCTCTTACCTGGGAGCTGGTAGAATCCAATGGTTTCTGGGCCGGTATCAACACGGCCCTTCCCAACCGTTTGGTGCGCGAGGCGATTGAAAACGGCTCCGTAGTGGAACTGCAGGGATACGAGACCATCCGTTCCGAAGTACCCTACGGAGAACACAGCCGCATCGACCTCCTTCTGGAGGGTCCCAGCGGTCGCTGTTTTGTGGAAGTAAAAAATGTCACCCTGATCGAAAACTCGTCCGCGCTGTTTCCGGATGCAGTGACAACCCGCGGCCAGAAACACCTGAATGAGTTGATGCGGGTCGTCAGGGAAGGTGACCGCGGCGTAATCTTCTTCACGGTTCAGCGGGGCGATGCCGAGAGCCTCTCCCCGGCCGACGCCATTGATCCCGAGTACGGCAGATTGCTGCGCCTGGCGCTGGCCAATGGCGTGGAGGCCCTGGCTTACCGGGCGGACATATCCGTGGAAGAAATTCACCTGACACAACGATTGCCTCTTATTGTAGAGCATGACTCATCCGGAAACACATCATTCTGAACGCAAAGGGAGAACGAATATGCCCCCTCGGCAGCTTCGCATAGGAACACGCGCCAGTCAGCTGGCGCTCTGGCAGGCTAACTGGGTCAAATCCGAACTGGAGAAGAAGTATCCCGGCATGGAGGTCACCCTGACCAAAATCAAGACCATGGGCGACAAGATCTTGGATGTACCCCTGGCCCAGGTGGGAGGTAAAGGGCTGTTTGTCAAGGAGATCGAAGAAGCCATGCTGCGTGGTGAAATAGACATTGCCGTCCACAGCATGAAAGATGTGCCGACCGAGTTTCCGGAAGGACTGGGTTTGTACTGCATCACCAAGCGTGAGGATCCCCGTGACGCACTCATCTCCCGCAATCTGCGCTTTTCCGAACTACCGCAGGGCGCCAAGGTCGGCACCAGCGCCTTGCGCCGCCAGGCCCAGCTGCTCAAAGTGCGCCCTGACCTTGTGATGGTCACCATCCGTGGCAATGTGGAGACCAGAATCCGCAAACTTGAGGAAGACAATCTGGATGCGGTCATTCTGGCCGCGGCCGGCCTGAAACGGCTCGGACTCACCGACCGAGTGGCGGAATACCTGGATGTGGATCTCTCCCTGCCAGCCATCGGCCAGGGCGCCCTGGGAATCGAATGCCGTCTGGCCGACCCGCTCATCACCGAAACCATCGCCTTTTTCAATCACCCCGCCACCAGCTATGCGGTACGGGCCGAACGGGCGCTGCTGAAGCGCTGCCAGGGGGGCTGCCAGGTGCCGATTGCCGCGCACGGGACCGTCACGGATACTGTGCTGCGGCTGGTCGGCTTTATTGCCGCAGTTGATGGCCAAAACTCCGTACGGGGTGAGATCAGCGGCCCGGTGGAACAGTGCGAGGAATTGGGAAACGCTTTGGCTGAGCAACTGCTCTCCCAGGGGGGCAAGGCAATTCTGGAGGAGGTGTACCAGCGTGAAATCAATGAGTAAAGGTATAGTGTATCTGGTCGGCTCAGGCCCCGGTGACCCTGGTTTGATAACCCTGCGCGGTGTGGAGTGCCTGCGCCGGGCCGAAGTGGTGGTGTACGACTACCTGGCCAACGAGCAGCTCCTGAATCATGCCCCCCCTTCAGCGGAGCGGATCTACGCCGGCAAGATCGGCGGCCGCCACAACCAGGGTCAGGACGAAATCAACGCTCTGCTGGTGGAAAAGGGGCATGAGGGAAAGATTGTGGTTCGCCTCAAAGGGGGCGACCCCTTTGTGTTCGGACGCGGCGGCGAGGAGTGTGAAGCGCTGCGCGCAGCAGGAGTGTCCTTCGAGATCGTGCCGGGCGTGACCGCCTCGATCGGCGCATCCGCCTATGCTGGCATTCCGCTCACCCACCGCGACTACACCGCATCGGTTACACTGGTCACCGGCCAGGAGGGGAAGGACAAGGACGAATCCCATATCGACTGGGAACGCCTGTCCCATGGCAACGGTACGATCGTCTTTTATATGGGCATCAAAACACTGCGCCGGAACATGGAACGCTTGATACAACACGGTAAAAACCCGGAAACACCGGTAGCGCTGGTGCGCTGGGGTACCCTGCCCAAACAGCGGGTGTTGACCGGCACCCTGGCAGATATCGCCGACCTCGCTGAAAAAAATGACTTCAAACCACCCGCCGTCACCATTGTGGGTGAAGTGGTCACCCTGCGGGAAAAATTGCGCTGGTTCGATGCACGCACGCTCTTCGGTAAAAAGCTTATGGTTACCCGCGCCGTTGCCCAGGCCGGAGAATTTGCGACCATGCTGACCGAGCGCGGGGCAGCGGTCATTGAATGCCCCACCATCCGGCTGGTCGAGCCGGAACAGTGGGAACCGCTGGATGCCGCATTGAGAACCATCTCCAGCTATGACTTTGTGGTGTTTACCTCGGGCAACGCGGTGCGCGCCCTGTTTCAGAGGCTTGACACCCTTGGATTGGACGCCAGGGCCTTCGGCGACTGCCAGGTCTGCGCACTGGGCCCGAAGACCGCCGAATCCATCAAAACCTTTGGCGTACGCGCCGATCTGGTTGCATCGGATTACAAGGCCGAGGGTGTCGTGGCGGAATTCTCAAAAATGGACATTACCGGAAAGAGGATCCTCTATCCACGGGCTGACCGCGCTCGCGAAGCCATCCCCCGCGAGCTGGGCAAAATGGGCGCCCTGATGGATTGCCCGGTGGTCTACCGCACGGTCCTTCCGGACAGATTGCCGCCCGAGGCAATTTTTGCCCTGGAAAAACGCTCGGTGGACTGTATCACCTTTACCTCGTCATCCACGGTTCTGAACCTTGCCCAGATGCTGGGAGAGGATCGCATGCTGGATATGCTCAAAGGGGTGGCGATTGCGTCCATCGGCCCGGTTACCTCACGCAGCTGCCGGGAACTGGGACTCAAGGTCGATATAGAACCTGGCGAGTATACCCTGGCTGCTCTGACCGATGCGATTGAAGCGTTCTTGACGACCTGAGCAAGCTGGGTTATACATTTGATAATCGCATACTTGAGAGGAGACGACATATGCAGCCTATCCAGGCTCTGATTTCAGGCAAAATTCGCCTCCCTTCTCCGCCACTTATAGCCATCAAGATACTTGAAACGATCCGCAAGGACGACTTCACCTTTCAGGATCTGGCCTTTCTGATCGAGTCTGACCCGGCCCTTACGGCGCGGATTCTGAAGGCCTCCAACTCTTCCTATTTCAATCCGCGCGGTGCCGTAACCAGCATTGAAAGGGCGCTGGCCCTGCTCGGCTCGATCACCGTAACCAACATTGCCCTCTCCTTTGTCATCGTATCGGAGTTTCAAGCCGAACCCAACGGTTCCTTCGATACCACTGTCTTTTGGAGACGAGCGCTGACAGCAGCCGTTGCAGCCGATATGGTTTCCACGCTGGTGGGCAGCCAAAACCGCGATATTTTTGTGATCGCACTGCTCCAGGACATTGGCATTCTGGTGATGTACGGAAACAAACCGCATGACTACCAGAAGGTCTTCCAGATGCGGGAACAGCAGCGGATAGCGTTATGCGAGGCAGAGCGGGGCATTTTCGGTTTTGACCACCAGGAGTTGGGGGCGGAACTTCTCTTGAGTTGGCAACTCCCCGAGGAACTGTATGCTCCCATCAGGCACCATCATTCGGGCGCCGCGGTTTCCGACCCCTATCAGCAGCAGCGCGATATCCTGTGCGTTGCCGACTGCCTTGCTTCATTCTGCTGTGGAACACCCGGGGACGCCAAGATCAGTCGTGCCAAGCAGATCCTGTATGAGACATTCGGTCTGCTGGGGCAGGAGGTGGAAACCCTGATTGAAACCGCTACCGCAAGGGCCTTTGAGGTTCTCGAATCCTTCGCAATCCCCCCCGATGCCATGCGACCGCTCTCCCTGATTTTACAGGAAGCCAATCAGGAGCTGAGCAACCTGCACGAATCCTATGAAATGCAGACCATCGAACTGAAACAGGCCAAGGAAAAAGCCGAGAAACGGGTTCAGGAACTCCATGATGCCAACGTCCTGCACCGGGAACTGGCTTTCCGAGATGGGCTGACCGGTATTTACAATCGCCGGTTCTTTCAGGAAGCCCTGGACAACGAGCTCATGCGGGCCCAACGCTACAAACGCCAGTTCTCCCTGGCCATCTTTGACGTGGATGATTTCAAAACCATCAACGACGCCCATGGCCACACCGTTGGAGACCTGGTTCTGATCAATATCGGCAAGGCGGTCCAGGAAATAGTCCGCGTCACCGATATTTTTGCCCGCTACGGTGGGGACGAGTTCGTCATCATCATGCCGGAAACGGACCTCTCCAACGCCATCGTCGTTGCCGAAAATCTGCGTGCGCGGGTTGAAGCCCTTACCACAAACGTGGGTGATGTGGCCATCAAGACAACCATCAGCATCGGACTGACCAGGTACACTGCCACAGCGGGAAACAAGACCAAGGAACAGATTATCGACATCGCCGACAAGGCACTCTATTTAGCAAAACACGGTGGGAAAAACAGCACGCGTGCGCTGAAGTTTCCCGAGAAGTAATATTTGGTTGTCTGAATTCCGTTGGGCATCCATCAGGACACCTGGAGCGAAATCACGATCAAACCGGAATCCATAACCGTTGTTGTTGTCTCGCAACACTGGTTGCGTCGCATCACAACCGGGAATAAGAAAAGGGGTCACGCCAGATGACGTAACCCCTTATTCTTTAATGGTCGGGATGGCAAGATTTGAACTTGTGACCCCCTGCTCCCGAAGCAGGTGCGCTACCAGGCTGCGCTACATCCCGAAGAATTGATTTTATATCTTTTTTGTGGCACTGTTGTCAACCTCAAAGACCCTGTGAAAGGATCGTACAAATATGAACGATAGCATCAAGGAACAGATCAGAGAACTTCTCAAGAAACATAACGCGGTGTTGCTGGCCCACAACTACATGCGGGACGAAGTGCAGGAGATCGCCGACATCACCGGCGACTCGCTGGGGCTCTCCATTGAGGCAGCCAAGACATCGGCAGACGTAATCGTCTTTTGCGGCGTGCATTTCATGGCCGAATCGGCCGCGATTCTTTCACCGGGCAAGAAGGTGTTGCTGCCCCGTCCCGATGCCGGTTGCCCCATGGCGGACATGGTAACCGCCGAAGGGTTGGAGGATCTGAAAGCCAAGCATCCCGGCGTGCCGGTGGTGACCTATGTCAACTCCACCGCCGAAGTCAAGGCCCACTCCGATATCTGCTGCACTTCGGCCAACGCCACCAAAGTGGTCAAATCCCTGCCGGATCCTAAGATCATCTTCGCGCCCGACCGCAACCTGGGTCGCTTCGTGGCTAAATCGGTACCGGAGAAGGAGTTCATCTACTGGGACGGCTACTGTCCGACCCATGAGCGTATGACAGTGGAGGCGGTGCTGGCCAAGAAAGCCCAATACCCCGAGGCGCTCTTCATCTGCCATCCCGAGTGCGCTCCCGAAGTTACGGCCCTGGCAGACCAAGCCTGCTCCACCAGCGCCATGTACGATTACTGCCGCACCAGCCCGGCCCGTCAGTTCATCATCGGAACCGAGGCCGGAATCCTCTACCGCCTGCGCCTGGAAAATCCGGACAAGGAATTTATCCTGGCTTCGCCGGCCCTGTTCTGCCCCAACATGAAACTGACTTCGCTGGAGGATGTGCTCCACTCTCTCCAGACCCTGACACCGGTCATCACCGTTCCGGAGGATATCCGTCTGCGGGCCAAGCAGGCCCTGGACCGGATGCTGGCCATTCCCAGGGACTGATGGCGCAGCGCCAGGAGCAGAGCGGATACCTCGCCATGCCATGCTGCCTTCAACCACAACCCAGCGCCGCCATACGACCACCTCTCCGGGGTGCTCTTATGGCGGCGTTTTTTATTGTCATCCTCTTCATGCCACTCAGCGTTAAAGCCGGCCAGGACCTCCCCAGCACCCCTCCCGTCATCATAGTTGGCGGTGATCGCGATTATCCCCCCTACGAATTCATCAACAGGGACGGCCACCCTGCCGGCTATAATGTCGACCTGACCCGCGCCATTGCCAAGGTTATGGGAATGCGGGTAGAAATCCGCCTGGGCGGCTGGTCCGGTATGCGGGATGCGTTGAACAGCGGGAGCATCGATGTGCTGCAGGGCATGTCCTGGTCGGAGGAACGGGTCCGGGAGGTTGATTTTTCCCCGCCTCACACCATCGTCAACCATGCCGTCTTCGCCCGTCGCGATTCACCCCTGGTCAATACTCTGGATGAGCTGGCGGGAAAGAGCGTGGCGGTCCATCGCCGCGGGATCATGCACGATTACCTGATTCAGAGCGGATTTAAGGGAAAACTGGTCTTGAGCGACACCCCGGCCGATGCCCTGCGAATGTTGGCAGCGGGCAAGACCGACTTTGCCATAGTGGCCATCGTGCCGGGTATGTACCTGATCCGAGAGCTGAAACTGAACAACCTGCTGCCGGTGGTGCGCAACGTGGCCACCCATCGTTACTGCTACGCGGTCAGAAAGGGTAATGACAGTTTGCTCTCGCGTTTCAACGAGGGGTTGGCCATCCTCAAGAAGACCGGCCAGTACCAGGAAATCCATAACAGATGGCTTGGGGTGCTGGAGCCGGATCAACTCCCCTGGCGACAGCTTCTCCGTGTCGGCCTGATCGTCATTGGCCCCCTGGTGCTCCTGGTGGGTGGTTTCGCCCTCTGGTCCCGCACTCTGCACCGGCAGGTGGCCCTGCGCACCGCCGATCTGACCCGCGAGATCGCCGAAAGACGCCATGCCGAGGAAGAGCTGCGACTCAATCAGCAGCAGCTGATTCAGGCCGACAAGATGGCCGCATTGGGGGTGCTGGTCTCCGGCGTAGCCCATGAAATCAACAACCCCACCGGTCAGATACTGCTTGAGATTCCAACCCTCAAGCGGGTTTTTACGGATGCAGCCAGGGTACTGGAAGGTTTTTACCGGGACAACGGTGACTTCCTCTGCGGAGGACTGCCCTACTCACGCATGCGGGAGGAGATCCCGCGCAGCTTGGACAAGCTTCAGGATGCGGGCAAGCGCATCAGCCGCATCGTGAATGAGCTGAAGGATTTTGCCCGACAGGGGGACAGCGCCTGCAACGAATTGGCAGAGTTGAATGCAGTTGCCCAGGCAGCAATCCGTCTGGTGGAGCCGACCATTCGCAAAGCGACCACCCGATTCAGTACGGCGTTTGCCGACAATCTTCCCCATTTTCGGGGCAACAGCCAGCGCATTGAACAGGTGCTGGTCAATCTGATCATCAATGCCTGCCAGTCCCTGCCGGACAGTGACCGCGCCATCGAGTTGAGCACCTGTTTCGACGCTTCCCGCAATGCCGTACTGTTCCGTCTGCGGGACCAGGGGAGCGGCATCTCTCCCGAGGATCTCCCCCGACTGACCGACCCCTTTTTCACCACCAAACGTAGCAGTGGGGGCACCGGTCTGGGTCTATCGGTTTCGGCCGGGATCGTCAAGGAACACAACGGGAGTCTGGAGTTTGAATCCTCACCCGGTAACGGAACCACGGTCACGCTGTCACTGCCGATCCATATCGAAGGAGAAACCACATGAACGCAACCCGTTATCCTTCCTTTGGTGTCCTGCTGGTGGATGACGAACCGGACTGGCTCGGCTCCCTCTCCCTGACCCTGGAGTCCTGCGCCGGCATCAGCAACATCACCACCTGCAGCGACAGCCGCCAGGTCATGGAGATCCTCGCCCAAGATGGCATGGGGCTGGTGCTGCTGGACCTGACCATGCCGCACCTGTCGGGTGAGGAGCTGCTTGATTTGATCGCAGAACGCCATCCTGAAATTTCCGTGATCGTGATCAGCGGTCTGAATCAGCTGGAGATTGCCGTGCGCTGCATGAAAAAGGGGGCCTTTGATTACTTCGTCAAGACCGACGACCAGGACCGCATGATCGGCGGGGTTCTGCGGGCGGTGCGCATGCAGGAACTGCAACGCGACCACCGCGAGATGGCCGGTCGTCTCAATGCGCCCGAAATCCGCCATCCCGAAGCTTTTGAAGCAATCGTCACCAGGGACCGGGCCATGCAGGCGGTTTTCGCCTATGTGGAGGCGGTGGCCAAGAGTCCCCAGCCGTTATTGATCACCGGCGAGAGCGGCACCGGCAAGGAGCTGGTCGCCCGCGCAGCCCATATCGTAAGCGGCTGCCGGGGGAAACTGGTAACGGTCAATGTGGCCGGACTGGACGATACGGTCTTTGCCGACACCCTCTTCGGCCATGTGCGGGGCGCCTACACCGGAGCCGACCAGCCGCGACGCGGCATGGTGGAGGAGTCCGCAGACGGCACGCTCTTTCTGGATGAAATTGGCGACCTGTCACTCGCCTCACAGGTCAAACTTCTGCGTCTGATCCAGGAGGGGGAATACTTTCCCCTGGGAAGTGACCTTCCCAAACGGCTCAAGGCCAGAATCATCGTGGCCACCCACCACGACCTGGCTGCCAGGGAACGCGAAGGAGGCTTCCGCCGCGACCTGTATTACCGTCTCTGCACCCACCGGGTTCACCTGCCACCGCTCAGGGAACGTCGTTGCGATATCCCTCTGCTGCTGGATTATTTCCTGGATGAGGCGGCGCAAACCCTGGGCAAAAAACGTTCTCTGCTCCCCAAAGAGCTGGCGCCGCTCTTGGCCAGCTACGCCTTTCCGGGCAACGTGCGTGAACTGAGGGCCATGGTCCATGACGCTGTCAGCCTGCAGCGCGACCGGACGCTCAGCATGGACACCTTCCTCCAGGCCGTGCAACGTTCACAGCATGAAAGAAAAACCATGCCCGGTGACGCGCCACCACAAAACCCCTTCTCCGGTTTCGAGGAGTTGCCCACCTTCAGCGATGCCGCCGCCTTTCTGGTACTGGAGGCCATGCAACGGGCCAACAACAACCAGACCCTGGCGGCACGTTTTTTGGGCATATCCCAGCCGGCCCTCTCCAAACGGCTCAAACAGTTAAAACACCCATAATCTGCAGTTATAATCATAACCTCAGGTTATAATCGGCACATCAATCTGAAATTACTGCACTTTTTCACTCACATCAACTCCTACTCATAACCTGGAGTTATGGTACCCCTACCTTCCCGCCATGTTTTTTCGTAAATTTACACGCAATATCAAGCCGTTGCAAATCACCAACCGATTGGCATTGATCATGCTATCTGTTCGATAAAATAGAACGCGGGTTTGTGCATTCCCCGCGCTATCAACCCGACAGTGGAGGTCTCCCCATGGCAATGTTCTGGATCCAATTCGTACTGGTACTTGGCGCGGTTCTGATCGGTATCCGCCGGGGAGGCGTGGCCCTGGGCCTGATCGGCGGCCTCGGCGTGGCGCTGCTCTCGCTCGGTTTCCGCGATGCCCCGGCAGAACCGCCCATTGCGGTCATGCTGATCATCCTGGCGGTGGTGACCGCGGCCGCCACCCTGCAGGTGGCAGGCGGCCTGGATTACCTGGTGCAGCTCACCGAACGGATGCTGCGCGCCCATCCCAAATACGTGACCATCCTGGCACCGCTCTCCACCTTCTTCCTGACGGTCTGCTGCGGCACCGGCCACGCGGTGTACGCCCTGCTGCCGGTCATCGCCGATGTTGCCATCAAAACCGGCATCCGGCCAGAGCGACCCATGGCCATCTCCAGCGTTGCTTCCCAGATGGGGATCACCGCCAGCCCGGTGGCTGCCGCCGTGACCTTTTTTCTCGGTTTTGCCGCCAAGACCGGCCACCCGGTCACACTGATCCAGATCCTCTCCATAACCATGCCCGCGGGGGTGATCGGCGTTCTGGCCGCTGCTGCCTGGAGCTTCAACCGGGGGCTTGACCTGGACAAGGATCCCGAATACCAGGCCCGCCTGCAAGACCCCGACTTCAAGAAAGCGCTGGATGTGGACGTCACCACCCTGGACAAAAAGATCTCCGCCACGTCCAAAATCTCGGTGGCGCTCTTCTTCGGTGGTGTGGCCACCATCATCCTCTTTGCGATCTATCCCGACCTGCTGCCGCTCAACGGCGAGAAGAAACCGGTGCCCATGACCACGGTGGTGCAGTTTGTCATGCTGGCCTACGGCGCCTTCATCATGTTTGCCGCCGATGTCAAGGCCAAGGATATCGCCCATTCCAGCGTCTTCATCGCCGGCATGATCGCCGTGGTCTCCATCTTCGGAATCGCCTGGATGAGCGATACCTTCATCACCGCCAACAAGAAATTCCTGGTGGACAACATCGGCATCATGGTCAAGCTGGCCCCCTGGACGTTTGCCATCGCCACGTTCTGCATCTCGGCTTTTGTCAAAAGCCAGGCCGCCACCCTGGCCATCACCCTGCCGCTGGGAGTGGCCCTGGGATTGCCCATGCCGCTCCTGCTGGGACTGGTACCGGCCAGCTACGCCTACTTCTTCTTCGCCTTCTATCCCAGTGACCTGGCAGCCATCAACTTCGACCGCACCGGAACCACCCACATCGGCAAATATCTCCTCAACCACAGCTTCATGTTCCCCGGGCTGATCGGCGTCGGCACCTCAACCGTGGTGGCCTATTCGATTTCACGGATTATTTTCTGAATTCAAGAAGGCGTCTGAAAATGCAGAAGGCCGCATCCTCTCAGGTTGCGGCCTTCTGCATTTCCTGCACCTGCCTGCCACTGCACACCACAACAAACGCGTGATCAGTCCAGAACCAGGATCAACTGTTGCATCCCGTCAGATCTTCACCAGCTCATACTTCCTGCTCCCCAGCCCCACCTTTTCGCCATGCTCCAGCTGCACCTCCCAGGGAATACTCGGGTGGACACCGCGGAACTTGTCCTGCCCCGGCTCAAAGCCGCTGGTGAGTGCCGAGCCCTGGTTGCCGCGTACCGAATTGACCAGGTCGGCGCAGGCCTGGTCAACAGCCACCGGATCGATGGAAGCACAGAGACCGATGTCGTTGACGATGGGAGCGTCGGAATGGCCGTAGCAGTCGCAGGCCGGCGAGACCTGGGTGATAAAGTTGAGATAAACCATCCGTTCCTGCTTGCCGGTTACGGCGCCCCTGGCATACTCGGCCATTTTCTTCATCACCAGTTCGGCCGCCTCGTTCCACTGGACATTGATGGCCTTGACCGGGCAAACCGAGATGCAACGGCTGCAGCCGACGCATCTGGCCGGATCGATGAAGGCAATTCCATCGGTAATAATGATGGCGTCATGGGCGCAGGATCTGGGGCAGGCGCCGCAGCCGGTGCAATGCTTGACCGACACCACCGGAGCAACGGTGGAGTGCTGAACCAGTTTCCCCTTGCGACTGGCACAGCCCATGCCCAGATTCTTGATGGCACCGCCGAATCCGGTCAGCTCGTGACACTTGAAATGGGACAGACAGACCAGCGAGTCTGCCTCAACAATCTCCGTACCGAGAAAGACGGAGCTGAGCAGTTCGCCCTGAACGGCTACCTCGGTTTCGGTCACACCGCGCAGGCCATCGCTGATGATCAGCGGCGCGCCAACGCAGGCATAGCCAAAGCCGTTCTCGATCCCACAGGTCAGGGCCGATACCGCCTCCTTACGCTGGCCGGGATAGAGGGTGGATGAATCGGTCAAAAACGGTTTGGCTCCCAGCTTTTTGATCTCCTCCACCACCCGCCGGGCAAAGATCGGCCGGATAAAACTGTGGTTGCCCTTCTCGCCGAAATGGATCTTGACGGCGGTCAGGTCCCCCTCGCACACCCGTTGCCCAAGACCGCACAGTGTGAGCAGTTTGGAGATCTTGTCGAACAGGTTTTCCTTCTGACCGGCCCGCATATCTGCGAAAAAAACGGTGGACATACGTACTACCTCCCGAAATGTATGATAAATTGACAAAGGTCAAGGTTGCAGTAGGCTTTTTCACATACGTTCATACCATAAAACGGAATTCACCTCACGGAAGAATACATCAATACCCCACAGGAGGAACAAAGAATGTTCTGTAACCAATGCGAGCAGGCAGCACATGGAACCGGCTGTAACATCTCCGGCGTATGCGGAAAAAAACCTGAAGTTGCAACCCTGCAGGACCACCTGCTGTACGGCCTGAAGAGCCTGGCGCTCTACGCCGACAAGATCGGTCGGAACGCCGAGATCGACCGCTTCACCATCGAGGGTCTCTTCACTACGGTCACCAACGTTGACTTTGAACCTACCCGGATCAGCGGGCTGATCACACGCTGTTATGAATTGAAGGAAAAAGCCAAGTCACTATCCGGAGCAGCCATCCCGTGTGAGGTTGCTGCCTGGCAGCCGGCAGCCGACCTTGCAGGACAGATAGCACAGGGCGAAGCCTACGGCATCAACGCTCAGCATGAAAACGAAGATATCCGCTCCGTCATCGAAATCCTCATGTATGGACTGAAGGGCATGGCCGCCTACATGGATCACGCCATGATCCTGGGCCGCAGTGATGACGAGGTCATGGCCTTCTTCCAGAAGGCGCTGGCCGCCACCACCGATCCCGCCCTTGGCCTGATGGACTTCGTCGGTCTTTCCATGGAGTGCGGCAAACACAACCTGACCGTCATGGGCCTGCTCAACACCGCCCACACCGACACCTACGGCCACCCGGTTCCCACACCGGTCCAGCTGGGCACCAAAGCCGGCAAAGCCATCCTGGTTTCCGGCCATGACCTGAAAATGCTGGAGGAGATCCTCAAGCAGACCGAAGGCAAGGGCGTCAACGTCTATACCCACGGCGAGATGCTGCCGGCCCACGGCTACCCCGGCCTGAAGAAATACGCTCATCTGGTGGGCAACTTCGGTGGCGCCTGGCAGGACCAGGCCAAGGAATTCGCCACCTTCCCCGGCGCGATCATCTTCAACACCAACTGCATCCAGAAACCGGCCGACTCCTATACCGACCGCCTCTTCACCTGGGGGCTGGTAGCCTGGCCGGGAATCACGCACATCGAAGGCTGGGACTTCTCCCCGGTGATCAACAAAGCCCTCTCTCTTCCCGCGCTGCCCGAGAATCCGGGCCAGGAAATCCTGACCGGTTTCGGCCACAACGCCGTACTGGGCGTGGCAGACAAGGTCATCGCCGCGGTCAAGAGCGGCGCCATCAAGCACTTCTTCCTGATCGGCGGCTGCGACGGCGCCAAATCGGGACGCAACTACTACACCGAATTCGCCGAGAAGCTCCCCAGTGACACGGTCATCCTGACCCTGGCCTGCGGTAAATACCGCTTCAACAAACTGGAGTTCGGCGACATCGGCGGCATCCCGCGCCTTCTTGACGTCGGCCAGTGCAACGACGCCTACTCGGCCATCCAGATCGCCGTGGCCCTGGCAGGCGCCTTCGAGTGCGGGGTCAATGACCTGCCGCTCTCCATGATCCTCTCCTGGTACGAGCAGAAGGCGGTCGTAATTCTCCTGACCCTGCTGCACCTGGGCATCAAGAACATCAAGCTGGGCCCGACCCTGCCGGCCTTCATCACCCCCAACGTACTCAACTTCCTGGTTGAGAACTTCAACATCGGTCCGATTACCACGGCCGAAGCTGATATCAAGGCCATTCTGGGGTAGGTTTTGATGGATTGAGTCTGTACGCACGCGCCCCCGCTGGAGACTCCAGCAGGGGCGCTTTTTTGATTTGAAACCGCTGTCATGTTTGAGACGGAAATCGTAGTGAAGCTGGGTGGCATGCTGTTGGTGGACAATCAATTGGAAGTAACTCTCACGCCGGCCATGTCAGCCGATCTTCAGATTGTTGCGCCTTCGGACGATAGGGGACATACGACTTCCCCGCAGCCATGGCGCGTCCCACCCGGCTCACCAGAGTAATATCCTTGGCCGGCATCGGGATGCAATCAAAGAACCCCCGCTTCAACGCCATTGCCTCCTCTGCCTCGGTCGCCCGCTGGGAGAGGAGAATAAAGGGAATCCGACGGGTCTCCGCCACTCCTTGCAGTGTAGTGAAGAAGGAATAGCCATCGCCGTCCGGCATCTCCTTGGCAGTAAGCACCAAGCTAGGGAGGTGAAGAAGCGCCTGCTGGAAGCCATCGGTCGCATCGACTGCCTCCACGACCACGTACCCCTCCTTGGTCAGCGGAGAGACCACCGTTTCCCGCACCCGGTGGTTGGTTTCTACCACCAGGATCGAGTTCGAACACGATTTGAGCAACTCACCGAGGTAGTTCTTCGAAATCGCCTTCATGATGTCCTGGGTAGTGGCGATGAACGGGACTACCCGCATGTTCGTGCTCGCGGCGAGGGCACAGACAATGTCAGTATTGGTGGGATCGGCCATGGCAAGAGCCAGACTCCCATCTTGGACCCCGAGCGGAAACACCCGGTTCTCAAAGGCGCTCTCCACCGTGACAAGCCGGAGCACCTCCTGGGGAATTGAGAACCGGCAGATGTCTGTGACGATCTTGTGGTCAAGCTGGATCGCAAGCGCCTGAGCGATTTCCTCACCGGTGATGAGGCCAAGGTCTTCCAGAGTCTGGCCGAAGCGTCGATGGGTGACGTTAGCGACCCGGATGATCCGCTCAACGATAAGCGGTGTCAGTATCTTCTGCTGGATGAGAATTTCCCCCAGCCTTATTTTTTCCTTGATCTGCATTATTCCCTCCTCGGTTCAACGGGGTGTCAGGTCAATAGTAATTCCTAATGTAGTTTCTGCAACTGATAGTATCGAGTTGAGAACTGACAGCAGCCTTGTCATTGAAGATATTCCGGCAGTAGATCCTCTACTCCTACCTCCTACCGGAACGCCATAGCTCGCTCTTGAGCCCTTCGTATACATTGAAAACGATCGGGCAAACGGAACAGTTGTTATAAGCCTGGTTGCTGAGATCAAGTCATTGAGTTCGCACCGATTTAATTGCCAAAATAGTATATGCGGCATGGTGACGCAAGAGCTATTGCAGCGCCGATGACCACGTTTGGAATTAATGCTTGATACCTCGACAAAAACAGCTACAATATCGTTCTGACAAGTATTTATCCCACCTTTTCACCGACCAGAAGGAAAACATCCATGACATTGACAGCCTACATTCTCATGTTTTGCGGTGGCGTCATTATCGGCCTGGTCCTGTATCCCCTGGTCAGGTTAATAGATCTGGATGAGATCAACCGGCTGCTTAATGAACTTGTCAGAATCGCCGCGTTACCCTTTACCTGCCTGTTCCGTAAAAAAAGCAATCCCCCTCTGCGGGAAACCGTCACACCAAACATTGATCCACGCGAGCAGCAGATCAGCGATTCCGCCCAGACCATCAGGAACATTCTCCTCAGCGTGGCAAAGACCATTCAACGGACCGACAAGGCGGCCAGCGACTCCTCCCTGGCTCTGGACAGTGTCAAGGGCAGCTTTGACAATCTGGACCTGACGGATGCCCATCAGATTCTGATGCGCGAGATAGACCGGGTCATTGACAGCAACACCAACCTGAAGGGGGAACTGGCCAGCTCTCAGGAAGTTCTGGCCGAACAGAGGCTGCAGATCGAAAACCTGCGCACAGCAGTGCGCATCGATGGACTGACCCAACTGGCAAACCGGGCCTATTTCGATGAGAAACTAACTGAATCGCTCGACATTCTGAAGCGTTACAATCAGGCCTTTTCCCTGATGATGATCGACCTTGATAACTTCAAGGATATCAACGATACCTATGGCCATCCTGCCGGTGACCGGATCTTGAAGGGAGTGGCGTTCAAGATCAGGGAGTCGCTACGCAGCAGCGACTTTCTGGCGCGATTTGGCGGCGATGAGTTTTCCCTGATCCTGATCAAAGCCGATGCCCACATCGCCTCGGATGTGGCCTGGAAACTCTGCAACAGCCTGCGCGAAAGCCGCTTTCTGCTTGACGACATACCGGTTACGGCGACCCTGTCCATCGGAGTTGCCGAAGCCGATGTGCGGGACACGGAAGAAAGCCTGCTGAAGCGCGCCGACGAGGCGCTGTACCGGGTCAAACAGACCGGGCGCAACAACGTCCTGCTGGCCGACAAGCCGGTCGTGAGCAGTACCGCCATTACCCCCCAGGCTGCCCGACAAAAACCTTGAACAACCTCCTCTGATTAACGTAGACTTGCCCCCATGACAACCTTTGAAACCATAGCCGCCACAATCCGAGAGAACCGGCGCATTTCTCCCAAGGAAGCGCTGTTCCTGTTTACCTCCCCTGATCTGCTGGCCATCGGCGAACTTGCCGCCCTGGCCAATGAACGCAAAAACGGAAAAAACGTTTTCTTCAACGTCAACCGCCACATTAACCCCACCAACATCTGCGTCAATCGCTGCGCTTTCTGCGCCTTTTACCGAACAGCAGGAGAAAACAGCGCCTACTCCCTGACGACCGATGAGATCTGCCGTCGGGCCATGGAGGCGAAAGCAAGCGGCGCCACAGAAGTACATATTGTGGGCGGACTGCACCCTGATCTGCCATTCGAGTTCTACGAGAAAACACTCTCCGCCCTGCGCGATGCCGCCCCCGGCGTACATATCAAGGCCTTTACGGCGGTGGAAATCGATTACTTTGCCCGCATTTCCGGTCTGAGCATCGAGCGGGTGCTGGAAAGGCTTATTGATGCCGGACTCGGCTCCATGCCTGGCGGCGGAGCCGAGATACTGGTTGAAGAAGTACGCCACAGGATCTGTCCGGAAAAGATATCGGGAGCGCGCTGGCTCGAAATCATCCGCCTGGCCCATGGCGCCGGGTTGAAAACAAATGCCACCATGCTCTATGGCCATCTGGAAACGGTTGCCGACCGTGTGGCACACATGGAGATGTTGCGCAATCTACAGGATGATACCGGCGGTTTCCAGGCCTTTATTCCGTTGGCCTTTCAGCCTGAAAATTCAAACCTGAAGCTGGATATCAAGGGAACCTCCGGTCTGGATGACCTCAAAACCCTGGCCATCGCCCGCATCTTTCTGGACAACTTCGACCACATCAAGGCCTACTGGGTCATGCTGGGGGAGAAGATCGCCCAGGTATCCCTGGCCTTCGGGGTCAATGATCTGGATGGAACCGTGATCGAGGAAAAGATTGGCCATGACGCTGGAGCCGCCTCTCCCCAGTCATTGACAAAAAACGCCATCATCCGCCTGATCAGCAAAGCCGATAAAATCCCGGTGGAGCGGGACACACTCTATCGCCCGTTGCGCACGTTTTAAACCGTCCCGATGTTTTCTTTCATACCCTCCCTTGATCCGCGGGTCGCTGCCAAAAACCTTGCCACCATCCTGGTCCCCCAACTTGACCCGCTTCTTTTTCACGGCGATATACACCGCCTGCGGGGCATGTTCCACGCCTACCTCGAAGCATGTCCACCGCCCTGGCCTGCGCCTAACCTGTCTGTCACCCCGGAAATCAACTACCAGAGCGAACTCTGGCTGCCGCTGGCTCAGATCAAACCTGTCTTTGAACGATTTTACCGCGCAGCCCTGACCTTCCCGCCGATCCTCTCCAGCAGCCCGTTCAGCAACACCTCCAGCTGGGCGGCCATGGCAACTGTTCTGCCCCCTTTTTGCGGCAATTCAGTTAACCCCTCCGTTCTGCTGGAACAACTGCTGTACAATGCGGAACTCCGTACAAAGTTCCTCTGCTGGTCATTCATGCCGCGACGCTTTTACGGCAGCGGCTCGGACCGCTATCCGGCCCAGACGGACTATGTGCGGGAATGGCTTGGACAACGAAAACAGAAGAAAAACGTGCTGCGCTGTCTGGACGTGGCCTGTGGAGATGGCTCGGCTACCTATGGGCTGGTGCGGCTGATCCAGCAGCAAGGGAATCAGACGGGAAGGTATGTGGTGGAAGGATGGTCGCTCGACCCATTGGAAGTCTGGGCAGCGGCCCATGCCTGTTTTCCCCATGATACGCCCCGTCAGATTGAGTTCAGAGTTATACTAACGCAGCATTTCAGCGCAGGGTTGCAGCGGGGCATGGTTTTCCGGTCGATGGATCTGGAGGGTATCCACAGCGGCCACGCACCTACTGAGGATGGAGCCGGGTTCGATCTGATCATCTGCAACGGTCTGCTGGGGGGGCCGATCATCCATCAGCCGTACCGGATTGAGACCGTCGTGCGAAACCTGTCGGCTCTGCTACGTCCCGCAGGCCTGCTGCTGGCAGCTGATCATTTCCATGGCGGCTGGAAAAAGAATATCACCGCGGCCGCACTCAGAGAGCTTTTCGCGTCGCGCGGTTTGAAGCCGATATCGGTAGGGGAGGGGATCGGCGGGGTTAGGTAGTGCGTCAACAGCCTGGTTGACACAAGCTACTTCATGGGGTATGAACGATCAGTACCTACACCAGCATTTATGGAGATACGTATGATTATCGTGACTGGTGGCGCTGGCCTGATCGGCAGTGCCGTGATTAACAAACTCAATCAACTCGGCCGGGAAGATATCCTGGTGGTTGATCATCTGGGACATTCGGACAAGTGGAGAAACCTCGCGCCGCTCCGTTTCATGGACTACATGGAAAAAGACGACTTCGAAGCACAGCTCGACGGCGGCTCCCTAAAACGACAACCGCTGCACGGCTCCAGCGGGCTGGAGGCGATTTTCCACCTGGGGGCCTGTTCCGCAACAACAGAACTTGACGCCACCTATCTGATCAGAAACAACTTCGAGTACACCCGCAAACTGGCCCTGACCGCCCTGGATGCCAATGCCCGTTTCATTTACGCCTCCAGCGCAGCGACCTACGGTGACGGCCTGAACGGTTTCAAAGATGACGACGAACAACTGCCGCAGCTGCGCCCCATGAACATGTACGGCTATTCGAAACAGCTCTTTGACCTGTGGGCGCTGCGGCACAAGGTGCTGGACAAAATCGTTGGGCTCAAGTACTTCAATGTCTTTGGCCCCAACGAACACCACAAAGGTGACATGCGTTCCCTGGTGCTGAAAGCCTACGAGCAGATTCTGGCAACCGGCCAGCTCAAGCTGTTCAAATCACACCGCCCGGATTACACCGACGGCGAACAGGTCCGCGACTTCATTTACGTCAAGGACGCTGCGGCCGCCACTATTCACTTTCTGGACAACCGCCAGGCCAATGGCATCTTCAACATCGGCGGCGGCAACACAGTCAGCTGGAACCGGTTGGCGTCAGCCGTGTTCAATGCCATGGACCGTCCCATGAACATCGAATATATTGACATGCCGGAAGCAATTCGCAACACCTATCAGTACCATACCTGCGCCGAAACCGCCAAGGTCCGCGCCGCCGGCTTCACGAGCGAAATTACATCGGTGGAGGAAGCGGTGGCCGATTATGTCAGAAATTATCTTGTTCCCGGCAAGCGCCTGGGAGACTGAGACCAGCAGCACTGCCCCGATTGACCGGCGTTTTGCGCAAGGAGATTGTCATGCCAATCATATCCATTGAACTGGGACCCACCACCAAAGATAAAAAAGCGCAGTTGATACAGACACTGACCCGCGATGCAAGCGACATAACCGGCATTCCCCAGGAAAAGTTCGTTGTCCTGATCAGGGAACTGGAGCTTGACAATATCGGCGTGGGAGGGCAGCTGCTGTCGGAACGGCTTGCCAGTTCGCTTACGACGTAATCGCGCCCTTTGTCCCGCCCCTCCGAATCTCACCTTCACCGTTGCCCACCTGATGGCGGTTCACCATTTCACCCCCGGTCAGCGTTCTTATCCCTGCACCATGCCTGCGTTGCAATCAGGCCAAATGGGACAAAGAAACACAATGGCGGACCTAGTACCACGTAACACTTAATATTTCGTTTTTATTTAATTTGTGACATACTGA
>JACAAY010000037.1 GCA_013377095.1 Desulfuromonadales bacterium | reverse complement strand
CTTCCAGATCGTGCTCAACGGCAACGATATGGGTCTGCAGAAAACCGATCACATCGTCGGCAATCGCCTGATCGATGGCGCCCAGACTCGAATCGGGCGCTTCCGGCACGGTGAAGATCCGGTACAGGGTTTCCAGGTTGGCGCGGGCTGCATCACGTTTTTTCAGCATTATGGGTTCACTTTCAGCGCACTGCCGTGAAAGGCGCGTTGCAGAAGCGCATGGACTTTGAAGCGGTTCTCTATCGTTATATTCTGTAGTTTCATCATGGACTGCTCCCCCCTATGGCTGAGCGTCTGGACCGCCGGATTGCGGCTCACGAACCAGTTTGGCCACATGAAAGAATATCGTCCCCAGCATCAGGTCCGCTATGGCACTCACCACTACTCCGGCGAGAATGAGAACAATCGAGGCGATGCATATGCCGGTTGCAATATTCAAATAGCAGAAGGGCTTCAGCATTCCATCCAGATCATCCTGCAGTTTCAGCAACTTAAAGCCAAATTGAATTTGGACGATCCCCTGAAACACGACGACAACCAGGGCTGCAACGTCCAATGTTTCTTTCACTTGAGCAAAACTGAGCGCCACTATGGCCAGAACAGACGCCACAAGGTTCGCCACAATCATCAGGACGATGTTCTTGTCCGCATCATGAAACCTGAACCGGGTATTAAGGAGCCTCTTGAGGTAGAGGGTGATGGCAACAAATAAAAGTGCTCCATCCAGCTGAATAAAAATCTGGATAGCGCTGGCGTTTGGATCGACATTTCCATCCAACCGGAATGAAAAATAGGTCAACGGGATAGTCACGAAGGCACTTATCATGGCCAGCCAGCCAGCGATTATCAAAGCTCTGTGGGTCAACAGCATTCTCCTTGAGCCATGCTCATTACACTACCTCACCTTTGGGCAACCGCCAGCCTGCTGATCTCTTTTCCGTTATCATTTCCGCAGACACCACACCGCCGCCAGACCGGCCTGTTCACCCAGCGCCATGCAGGTACCCATGACCCGCGTGGAGGCCAGTGCCGCTGGGGTGGCGGAAATGCAGCGCCCGGCCGCCAGCAGGTTTGACACACCCTGAACCCGCAGACAGCCCAGAGGTATTTCGTAGAAATCCCCCTCGGGCACATACTGATAGCGTGTTCCCTTGGACCGGTCCCAGATCTCAACCGGCCAGGCGTTTTTGACAACAGCGTCGGGAAACTTGCGAGCCGTGAGCACATCATCCCCGGTCAGGGTATATTCGCCCAGCACCCGACGCCCCTCGCGTTCCAGAACAGCTTGCGCGGTCCCGCCGATACCGGCTCCGCGGAATGCCGGCAGCACACTTTCCAGGTACGAAAGCAGGATCCTTGACCAGTCATGCGCCCGTTGATCCCGCTCGTGCCCCTCTTCACCATCCAGACTCAACTTGCAGAAACCCTCATCGGCGTCGTCGCCGGAGAAAAAGGTGGTGAAACGCAGCAAAGGGGGCAGGAGCCCCTGCTCGACACCCTTGGCGCAAAAGTAGGGCACCTTGATCGACAAGAGATCATCGCCAACCCTCAAACCGTTGACCCGGATGGTGAAACCGGCCAACTGACGTTCAGCAGGGGGAGACAGGTTGCAGGTGGCCCCGGCCAGGGCCGCCAGATTGGCGTTGCCGGTACAATCGATGGCCATATCAGTGGTGGTGCGTAGTGGGCCATCGGGAGTTGCCACGCAAACGGCATCGATCCTGCCGTCACCCGCCACGACCTCGGTCACGGTGCTTGATGTCAGCACCCGCAGCTTACGTTCCGCCCCGCACAGATCCGTCAGAACCGTTCGCAGGTCGCTGTCCTCGTAGGGGAGCACGTACACCTGTCCCATTTTCCGCACTGTTCGCAGGGGCGCACGTCTGGCCAGCCCTTTGACGATCTCATCGGTCAGGCCGCCATTGAGGGTCTCCGTCGGAACGGTGTCTCCCGTGCCATACAGGCCGCAGATATGCCGCAGCATGCCTGTTGTTCCGGTTCCGCCGAGCCAGGGGTGCGACTCCACCAGCAACGTTTCTCCGCCGCTACGTGCTGCGGCCAGCGCGGCACAGACTCCGGCCACACCACCACCCGCCACCAGCAGTTCGCAGGGAAGCGTCGTCATGAAGGCTCCGCTCCCAGATTCCGGCGAAGAGCCCGTTCCAGCAGATCCAGCTCCTGCTCCTCAAGCAGACCGTCCAGGTGGGCGATGCACAGGGTCAGGCGATCGTTGAACAGGCTGCTGAAGAACCCCAGACCGGGCGGCGCCGGTACGCGCGGCAGGTGCAGGAGATTGTCCACCCTTCTACCCATGAACTCCGGCGACTGAAACGCGCTCCGGCCCAGATGGGAGAAGACAAAGCTGGCCATCTTGCCCTTGAGCGGGACATGCATTAACCTGCCCATCAGCGGCAAGGGCGCGATGCGGCTCAACAGACTGGCCTCTGCCAGGTCGCGGGCAAAACCGGATTTGACCTGATCGTACATCTGCTGCTTGAACTGGGTCACCAGCTCCCCCAGGTTAGCTCCCAGCTGTACCGGGACCTGGTAGAACAGGTAGGAAACATGGTTGAAAAACAGCTCTTTTAACGGCTCCCGACCAGTTCTGAGGTCCATGGTGACCGGCACCAGGTAGCTCTCACCCCGGTCGGATCGCAAGTCAAACAGGTCGTGCAGACTAAGCGTGACGGCCGCCAGGATAAAGGGGGACTCCATCAGGTAACCGGCCATGCGGTCGGCCTTGTCGTACATCGCGGCCGTTTCCCGTTGGTCGAAACAGAGCAGGCGGTAGCCGAAGCTCTTGTCCGGCCCGGTCCGTAGCGGCAAGGCTCGGGGTGTGGAGCGGGAGAGCGCGATGATCCGGCGGTTGACGTTGGTTCCTGCCTGGAACTTCCTGCGCCACCCGGTCAGGGCGATTGACGAGCGGAAACTCATCGGGCCATCGGGGTTGGGGTCGTGAAGACTCTGCTGCAGGCGGTTCAGAAAGGATTCTGCGCCACGGGCATCGAACAGGCGATGGTCGAAGCGCATGACCAGGGCACTGCGCCGGCTGTCGGAGAAGAGATGAAAGGCGATGTGTTCGTGCTCGTCACGAAAGGGAAGCCTGGCGATACGGATGAGTTCGGGGAGCAGTTCGCGGGACGAGCTGAGATCATCCAGGGGGGAGACCTGCAGGCTGATCTCCCGTTTCAGGGATGAAGGAATTTTCCAGTAGGGTGCCAGCAGCATATCGCGGGTCACCCGCCCCTGCAGCACCGGAAACTGTGCCGCAAAGCGGTTCAGGTGTGCCCTGAAGGCAGCTTCATCCAGAACGGAATCCAGCTGCAGCACCACCTGGCAAATATTTCCCGAACAGGTCGTGGCCTTGAGCAGATGGTCAAGGGCGGTGATGACCCAGTCCGAGCCGGACAGGTAGCGCTTGCGTCGGGATTCCAGCATGGCGTTTAGGGGATCACAGCTTTCTGGCGATCAGCTGTGCCAAGAGATGGACATTCTCGAAATCCTTTTTGGTGAGTTCCGACGAGATCAACTGCAGGTTGAAGGTCTTTTCGATGTAGACCAGGATTTCAACAAAACCGAGCGAATCGATTCCAATTTCGTGAAAGGGCATGTCCGGCGAAATACTGTCCAGATTTCGATTGATAATTGATGCGATGCCCTGGAGCAGTTTCTTTTCAATGTCTGCAACGTTCATAACGATTAATCCTTTGAGAGATAGACGGCGGTTTTTTCCCCGAAACAGTTCAACCCGAGGGAGCGAATCGATCCGATCATGGCAGGAGCGGTTTCAGCCACCAGCAACAGGCCATGGGGATTATCCGGCACCGGAGCGGCAAAGGTTATCTGCCGTTTCAACATCAGGGCAGCGGCCGCCAGATTGAAGGCGCCTCCCACCAGCATGCTGCCAAACAGTGGTGAATAGGCCGTGGTCGGAGTATGTGGACAGAGGGAAGCCAGGTAGCCGGATTCGTCGGTCAGCATGCCGTCAGCGTCAATGATGTTCATGTCCACCGTTTGCTCCTGACAGGGATCGTCATTGACAGAGACGCTCCTGATCGCGCCGTAGCAGTGTTCGGTCCGCTCCCTGCCCAGCAGGAGAAAAAGGCCCCCCTCCCCCGGCACCTGGCAGGTCGGGTTGAAGGCAAAGGGTTTGATCCGGCCGTCTGCGGCCGGAGTCAGTTTCCGGTCCGCCACATAGCCCAGCACATCACCGTACTGGTCAGCCGCACCCACCAGCAGGTAATCGCAGCGTTCCTGCTGAAGCCAGGCGCAGGCCAGCTGCAGCGCGGACTGGAATGAAAAACGGAACTGGGTCACCGTCAGGGTCGGCCCCTGGATGTTCAATGACGACGAGACATAGGAAGCTGCCGCGTTGTGAACCGAGTTGGAAAAGGTGGTCGGAGAGACATGGGCATCGCCGTAATCCAGGATGCCGTCCAGAAAATCGAAGGTGGTCACATGGGCCCCAAAGGCGCTGGCCAGAATGATGCCGACCCGTTTGTTCCCCAGCTCCTGGATGCCGCTGTCAGCCAGGGCGTCCGCGGCTGCCAGCACGCACATCTTGCTGAGCTTGTCGGCCCGGCGGATCTTCTTGAGCAGCGTGCGATCCGGCACCCTGTCCAGGTCCACCAGATAGGCCAAGCGGCTGCCCTGTTCCGAGCGGGGCGCTTCCATCTGGATCGGTGCCTGCCAGCCGTCACGCAGGGCGTCTTCCAGCGACTGAACGCCCACTCCCCGTGCGCAGATTGAGCCGATTCCGAGGATATTCATGGTTTCCCTCCCCGCCCCATGACGATGGCGGCGTTGTTGCCGCCGAAGGCCAGCGAGGTTGATACCGCATAATCGCCATCGATGGCGCTCTTCTCCCGCAGCGGAGCCAGAGGGATGGCCTCGTCCCGGGTGACGAACCCGGCGCTGGCCGGTATCCATCCTTCCCGCAGGGCAAGCGCCGTAAAAACCGCCTCCAGTCCGCCGGCCGCTCCCAGGGTGTGCCCGGTATAGCCCTTGGTGGAGAGCATCTGCAGATCCGTTCCGAAGAGATCCGCCAGGACCGTACCCTCCACCAGATCGTTATCCTGGGTGCCGGTGCCGTGGGCATTGACAAAGGCGACCTGACCGGCCTGGATGCCGGCCTCGGACAACGCACGCGCCAGTGACGACCTGAGACCGGCGCCATCGGGACGCGGCGCGGTCAGGTGGTAGGCATCGGCCTGGGAGCCGTAGCCCCCCAGGAAAAGCTGGCTGCTCTTTCCCCGCTTGGTGGCGCACTGTTTCTGTTCCACAACCATAACCCCGGCCCCCTCCCCCAGGTTCAGCCCCTGGCGATCACGGTCAAAGGGAGCGCACAGCCCCGGGTTGAGGATCCCGAGGGAGCTGAAGCCGCAGTAGGGGATATGGTTCAGCTCGTCGGCGCCGCCGGCGATGACCAGATCGCACAGATCACTCTTCAACCACGACAGAGCTACACCGATGGCATCGGTGCCGGAGGAGCAGGCATTGACCACCGTCAGCGACGGTCCGCGCGCCCCGATTGTGCGGGCAATGTATTCGGACAGGTTACCCTTGAGAAAGCGGTCCACGGCAATCAGGGGCGCTGAGCCCTGCTGGCGGTAGCTGGTGTAAAACTGCAGATCGTTCAGCTGGCTGGCCACGGTTGTCCCCAGACAGACACCGACCCTCAGACCGCAGAGATCGCCCAGTCCGGCATCCTCCAGGGCCTGGTCAACGGCCAGAAGCGCCAGGCCAAGGGTCCGCCGCCCTTCAAGGGCATACGCTTCGGGAAGTCGTTGCACTTCAAAAACCGGATAGTTCATGGCCGTCGGGAACAGCGTGACCGGACCGGCATTGCGCTCCGTCCGGGAAAAACAACCCAGGGTTTCGGCCAGACCGTTGCCGGCAGCCGAAACAGCGCCCAGCCCGGTGATGAGCATGTCGGTTCTGATCATGGTTTTTTCTCGGTTATGGCTGGTGTGTTTGGTGGCTGATACTTTGGAAATCCGAGCAGATCCAGCCCCTGATCGATAGTCACGATCTTCATGTCCGGATAGGTCGCACGGATATAGCGCAGCATCTCGCCCAACTGGGAAATTTCATCGTAGATGGTGTAATCGATGCGGGCGGAAGCGCCGCTGCTGCTGCCGATGATGATATCACCCGCCTGGGGTGTCCCGGACAGGGGCACCAGATACATATGATAACCGTAGATCGGGAACCAGTGGGTAGTGGTGTAGCGCGCCACAGCGCCGGAGGGGGTCAGTTTCACCGTTTCGCCCTTGTTGAAGGTCCCCTGTTTGTCCGAGACCTTGACCTTGGTGTCGATTTCGTGCTGGTACAGTATCAACCAGGATTTATCGGCATGGGCCTGGTCGATGTAGCTCTTCATCAGCGGAAGATCGTGCCTGATGGGGAACGACTTCAAGAAATAGGGGTCGGTCCTTCCCAGGTTGAAGGCGTAGGTACCGCCCCTGCCGGAGCGGTAGTAACGGGCGGTTGCCGCCCTGACCTGTTCATCATTCTTGTTGAAAGGATAGACGATATTGTTGACGGTCACCCCCAATCCTTCCAGGAGCGCCTTTGAGCGCGATAGTTCATCGTCAAGCTCCGCCAGGGAAAGGGATTTCAGGTTGGGGTGGGATACGGTGTGGCTCATGATCTCCCAGCCGGCATCCCGCAGCCCCCGGATCTGATCGGGTGTCAGGTGGTAATGGCTGTTGATCAGCCCGGCAGTAACGGCGCTGCAAGCCGCAGCCCCCTGTTCGGCGAAGATCTTTTTGCCCAGCAGATAATCCGTATCATTGCCGTCATCCAGCACAAAGGATACCAGCGGGATCGTGCCGATTGCCGGCGCAACCGGGCGATTCCCGGCACAGGCCCCCAACACAACCGACAATGCCACAATCATGATCAGTCGCATCATAGCCTTACACACACCTGACAGGTTTATTTTTCCCGGTTTTCATAGACGTAATTTGCAATGGTACTGATGGAGTAGAATATCTCCCTGCCCTGGTCCATGTTTTTGATTTCTATTCCGAAATTACGCTGCAGCAGCACCACGATTTCAACCGCGTCCAGGGAATCCAGGCCAAGCCCGTCTCCGAACAGAATTTCGTCGTCGCCGATCTCTTCGGGAGTGACATCCTCCAGCGCAAGATCACGGGCAATCATCTCCTTGAGTTCCTTGCGAATTTTCTGCAGTTCCAGTTCCTTGTTTTCCATAACACGCTCCTCATCACGATATCGATACTTATGTATTAGATTTCCAAATGTCGCGGAATACAAACCACTGGTAGGGATGATCCCGAACATACTCCTCAAGCACTTCGGCAAACGTCTGCACAGCAGCCTGTATTGCCTCGTCCTTTTTGCCACGCCTTCCAACCGGGGGAGGAATGATGT
This sequence comes from Desulfuromonadales bacterium, assembly GCA_013377095.1. Classification (GTDB taxonomy): domain Bacteria; phylum Desulfobacterota; class Desulfuromonadia; order Geobacterales; family Pseudopelobacteraceae; genus Pseudopelobacter. The sequence goes on along the minus strand of JACAAY010000037.1, from coordinate 37,127 downwards.
GGCTGACATCAACGATATATTTTTTCGTGGCCACCTTGGCCGACAAAAGCACCACCACCGGACATTGCACTGCCGCGGCCAGGGTAAAGGCGCCATGGGGAAAGCTGACCGCATCACCCAGAAATGTTGCCTCGGCAGAACTGTAGCCATAGGTCCTGTCCCCCATGATGGAAACCAGCTCCCCCTTGCTGATGGCTTTGACCGCCTCGAGCACCCCGCCCAGGGAATCATCGGTGTAGATGATCTTGACCTGATCGCTGCCGCTGTCGATATTCAGAGCCTGCTTGACCGCCGGATTATCCTCGGGACGCATCATCAGGTGCACGGTCCTGCCGATGCCGCTCAGCGGTGTCATGGCCATCTGCCAGTTGCCCACATGGGCCGTCAGAAGAATGAACCCCTTGCTCCCTGGGGAATACAGGGCCTTAAGTTCATCAAAACCATTGATATCAATGCTGATGCCGGTATAACCCGCGGCCAGTGCAAAGCGATCGATCAGATTCTTGCCCTGACTCACAAAGAGAAGGTAGACATCAAAGAGCTGGCGGAGCGAGCCATGTCGGGGAAACCTGCGCCGCACATAGGCCAGGGTTTCCAGCACCAGACCATGGTCCACAATCAGATAGTACAACCCGACAAAATAGAGAAAACCGTAGGCGCCCCCCAGCCCGAACAGTCGCGCCGCCATGCCGAAAAACCAGAAACCGAGCCGGTTGCCGCGCTTGCGCTCAACACCCCTGCTTTGCCCCATGGGCGCTCCTTGCCTTTTGTACTACGGTTGCAACCAGATACATGACCGCTCCGCTGAGCAGAGCCGCCAGCGGCGCCACGATCAGGGAACCGATAAACCACTCCAGCAGGCGCGCCGAAAACTGATGGAACACGGTCGCAAAGGAGAGGTTTGTCAACCAGTGACCGTGACGCAGATAGTAGCCGGTCTCGATGCACAAGGCCGGCATGAAGGGGGGCATGGCCAGGTGCTGGACATTGAGGGTCACGATCTTGTTCAGGTTCAGCCGCAGGGACACATACAGGATGACGATCGAATGGGCGAACAGGATCGGCAGCACGGCGATAAACATGCCGATAGCGGCCGACAGCGCCAGTCCCTGGGGTGTGGCGCTCTCCCGCAGCAGCATCCCCAGCACCTTGCCGGGATGTCGCCAGAGGGACGGCGTCAGACCAGGAGGTTTTTCCACCAGCCGTTTGTGCCTGACCGGCAGCATGCGCCTGCCGACCAGCAGGGAATGGATAGCGGTCAGCCGCAGGTTATCAAGAAAAGGTTTGAAGCTGGACACACGCTCTTCCGGCTTCGGGTAGACCACATCGATATCGATGCACCTGAGTTCCAGCCCGGCCCAGGCCGCCCTGGCCAGCACCTCGGCCTCAAAATCGTAGCGCGCTCCCCTGAAGTCAATCTGGTTGAGGTAACGCACCGGGTAGGCGCGAAACCCGCTCTGGCAGTCACCAACCACCTGACCGGTTTCCACCAGCAGCCAGAAATTGGCAAAGGAGCGACCGAAACGGCTGGAACGGGGCACGTTTGCGGTGTTGAAATTCCGGCAACCGATGATCAGGGCTGTCCCCTTCTCCTCCACCAGCGGCATGAATTTCAGCAGATCCTCAGCCAGGTGCTGACCGTCGGCATCAATGGTGACCATGTACGCGCCACCCTGTTGCTCGACAAAACGTGATGCGGTCAGGATGGCCCGCCCCTTGCCGAGATTCCGTTCGTGGCGCAGCACAACCACGTCCAGCCCGGAGAGCAACCGTCCCACATCCGTGTCAGTGCTGCCGTCGTCAACCACCACAACCTTGGGCAGGATGGCGCGACACGCTTCAACCACCCGCCGCAGGGTATCGCGGTTGTTGAAAACCGGCACCGCACACCAGAGTAACTCCCCGGAATGCGGGCTGCTACCGCTCATGTCTCGCTCGTTTACGTGTTTTTTCTTTGGGCAGCAGCAGATCCCACATGGGACCGGTATACCCCAGTTTATGGAGCACCTGCAGGCTGTTGTCCATGGAATCGGGGGGAAACAGGCAGTGACGCACATCGGCAAAGGCAGCGGTCAGGGTCTGCTCCAGCCAGGTTTTATCCAGGCCGGGAGCGATGTAGTACACCGGTTGCAACATATCCTTCTCCGAGGCGATTACCCCTTCCCGGATGGCGATCTTTGCCAGCGGTGTATTGGGCAGCAACCGGATACCCATAAATATGAAGACAACGCATTTCTTGAGACTGAGGATATTGGCGATCCCCTCGCGCACCGTCTGCTCCGTTTCCCCCGGTCCACCGAACATGAAGAAATGGGAAGTGGCAATGCCGTGACGCCCCAGCAGGTCATTGCACTCGACAATATCGCCAAAGCTGAAGCTCTTGCCCATCCTCCGCAGCATGGCGTCGCAGGCCGCGTCGGAGCCCACCTCGGCCGCGGCGAACCCGGTCGCTTTCATGCGTTCGACGATCTCGTCGGTCAGCCCGCCCGGCTTGATAAAGCCGGTCCAGGGTATGGTCACCCCCCTGGCCAGCATCTCGTCCACCACCTCCAGATAGGCGCCCTGATCGTCGTTAAACACCGAATCGACAAAGAAGATGTAGCGGGTCTTGTGCTTGTCGCGCAGCAGTTCGATGTCGTCAACCACCTTTGCCGGATCCCGTCTGCGCAGGTGGGGGCCTTCCAGCAGGGGATAGGTGCAGTAAACACAGTGATGGGCGCAGCCCCGCTTGGTCTGGATCGATGCGATGTTGCCGCTGTGCAGATAGTACTCGGTCAGCTGCTCATCGTACAGTGCCGAGCCGATGGTTTCACCTGACATGGGCGCAGAGGGTCCCAGCAGGCGTTCCTGCGGGAAGATTCCCTGATCAGCGTTGTTGGCGAACGCCACCATCAGCGTTTCTCCCTCACCCACCACACCAAAATCGGCGCCGGTTTCCTCCAGGATCAGATCGGGAATCAGCGAAAATCCGGCCCCGCCCAGCACGATTTTGGCATCACTGACGCTCCTGATCGCCTCGACCATGTTTTTGACATTATGGATATAGTACTGGGAATTCATCAGGTTCACGTTATCGATGTTGCGCACCGAGATGCCGACCATCCCGGGGTTAAACGCTTCAACTTCACGAACCATGGCCTCCATGGAGGTGTCCTGCTGCAGAAAATCCACCTGGTGAACCGTATGTCCCGCCTGTGTCAGGGCCGCCGCGACCATGCTCATTCCCAGGGGATAGATGGGATAGGGCGAGAGGGTCACATTTGAAGAGATCATCAGAACCTTCACGCTGATTGCTCCCGTTCCGCATGACCATCCCATTTTCTGCGCCGGGGGCTGGTGTGCAGATAGGTGCCGTCAGCCTTTTCCTTCTCGATCACCTTGAGGAACAGTTTGGCCATTTTCAGATTCTGGCTGCTGTCACTGTAGAAACGGTCCCAGGCGTAATAGTACAGGTCCTGGAGCTTGGATGGTGTCATGCGCGCCGGTTGAAAGACGACCTCGCCACCGGTGTAGCGCAGCCAATCATTGGAGAGGATCCGCCCCTCTTTTTCCAGTGTCTCGCGGATCGGCGTATGGGGAAAGGGGGTCAGGATGGTAAATTCCGCCAGATCCAGATTGATCTCCAGCAGAAAATCCACCAGTCGCTTGATGTACTCCTCGTCCTGGTCGTCAGTGCCGAGGATGATGGTTCCCTCGACCCCGATGCCCCGTTCCTGCAGACGTTTGACCCGCTTACGGATGTGATCGGAGGTATCGAAAATAGCCTGGTACACATACCAGCAGCCGGCCTCGGCAGCCAGGTCGAGGATCTCGTCATCGTCCTTGATCGGATGGCAGACCCATTTTTTCTTGAGCGGGATCAGCGCCTTGAACAGATCCTTCTCCCACTGGTCGTTCTGGGACATGGAATTATCCACAAAAAACAGGCGATTGTTCTTGATGGAGGCAACTTCGGCGATGACGTCGTCAATGGGGCGGGGTCTGAATTCGGTCCCTCCCAGAAACGAGGTACAGCAGGGAAAGCAGGTAAAACGGCATCCGCGCGAGGCATGGATCAGATCAACCATCTGCACGCCCCGGTAATTGTACAGTTCGTGCTTCAGGATTTCCCGCCGGGCAGGACCGACCAGCTTGATATCAGGAAACGTGTTCTGATAGTCGTAAACCTTTTTCATGCCCCCGTTCTTCAGATCGGCCAGTACCTGGCTGAAGCGTCCCTCGGCCTCCCCAAGAAAGACCGAGTCGGCATGGGCTTTGGTTTCTTCGGCATGCAGCATGGTTCCGATGCCGCCAAAAATCACCGGAATGCCCTTGGCACGGAAAATATCCGCGATTTCCCATGCCCGTGGAATCTGGCAGGTCAGCATGCAGGAGATCGCCACCAGATCGGCCGTTTCGTCGAAATCGATCGGCTCAACGTGCTCATCGGTAAAGACCAGGTCGACATCTTCCGGTATGGTGGCGGCAAAACAGACCGGTCCGTGGGGAGGAAGGTGAAAATCCGTCTGACGATCCAGCTTGGGCCATGTGGGGTAAATAAGTTTTATCTTCACGCTTTGCCCTTTGTATCCTGCAAGATTGAAAATCGACGCACCTGTTCGGTAACGCCACCTGCTGAAGCAACAATTAACTGCGCTTCGCCCAGACCGCACAGGGCTTCGCCCCCCTGTTCCCGATCCAGAACCGCATACAGCGCCTCGTCCGGCGCAAGCCACCCAACCAGCATGCGCCGCGCCTCGGCGCCGGCCACCATCTCAGCCGCCATGGTCATGCTTGCGCCAAAAGAGTCAGCCCGGCCCGTTGCAAACAGCAACGGGCCGGTCAGACCGAAATGGATGGCTGCCTCACCCAGGGGACTGGAGGGCAGAGTGTAGATAAACAGATTGCCGCGCGCCAGGGTCCGGCCGTTGTCAATATAATCATTGAAGTAGGTTGTGTCCGATACCAGCGACCCCAGGCTGCTGGCGCCCATGATCCCGATCTCCTGCTTTTCCTGTGGTGAATAGGGAATTCCCGCATCCCGCAGCGCCAGCGCCACGGCAGTGCAGGTCATGCGCGAAGCGAGATCGAGCCGCCCGAAATTCCTGAAGGGATGGGAGAAGAGCCCCTGTTTGGCCAGGGTGTTGATGCCCTGACCCTCTTCAAAGCGAAACTCCTGGCCGGCTGCAACACAGCCATATCCTGCACCGGTCAACCAGCCTATGCCGCGCACGGAAATCGTCATGGACACCTTCCGGACAGCACCAGCGCGGTGTTGACTCCACTGAAACCGGCGTTGGTCACCAGCGCATGGCGTGGGGAGGGGATGGATTGCGTGCATGCAGACACCCAGCCCCTGGCGTCGTCGGCAACCTCACCAAGACCCACCGTGGGTGGAATAACCTTTTCATGCAACGCCCTGCAGGCCATGGCCAGTTCCACCAGGCCAGCCGCCCCCATGGTATGTCCGATGCCCCCCTTTACGGAGTAGACCGGCAATCTCTTTTTAAAGACAGCCAGGAAGGCGCGCATCTCCATGGCGTCGTTATAGGGTGTGCCGGTGCCGTGGGCGGAGATAAAGCCGATCTCTTGCGCGGAGACACCAGCCGATTGCAGCGCCTTGCCTATGGCGCTAATCATGCCGTCGCTTTCGCGGCTCGGCCCGGTCATGTGGTTGGCGTCATCACTCAGTCCCCAGCCGGCCAGTTCGGTCAGAACGGTTCGTCCTTCCCGTTGGGCGCGCTCCTGGCTCATGATCAGCAGGTAGCCGGCTGCCTCGCCCACGCTCAGTCCGGCCCTGTTTTTATCAAAGGGGCGAGCGGGGTTCTTGTCCAGGGCCATCAGCGAGGAGAAGCCGGCATAGACGAACTCCGTAACTGCGTCACAGGCAACCACCAGCACGCAGTCCGCATGTCCGGCCCTGATCATGGCTGCAGCTTGCGCGGCTGCCGCCGATGACGAGGTACAGGCCGCCGAAAGCACCAGACCGTCTCCCCTGGCGCCACTGCATTCAGCCACCTTCTCCAGCAGACGGTCCAGGGAACTCTCGGCCACATCACCGTTGCCGGAGAGGATACTCTTTTCCAGAAAATCGATTTCACCCTTGGTTGTCGCCAGCAGCAGCCGCGCATCAGCCGGAATCGTACTGCTGCACGCTGCAAACAGGCGGCAGATCATCTGCATGACCAGTGAGGTTTCACCGTGGTACTCAAGACCGGCAATCACCCCGGCACAGTCGGCCATGAACGCTTCGGTTTTGAAGCGCGAGAGCGTGGATAGTGCTGACCTGTTGGAGAGCAGCCCATCCCAGCAGGCGTCACACCCCAGACCGTAGGGGGTGATGATATCAATGGCAACCACAACCGCTTTCGTACCCATCAGTGAAACTCTCCCGCCTTCCACCTGTTCCGGCAACGCTCCAGCATCGCTGGTGAGACCATACAGGGTTGCCCGGTCAAATGATCCGTAAAAAGCTGGATGGTATAACCGCTGGTGGCTATGCTGCCATCCTGCTTCAGCACCTGAAACTCGGTATTCAGCCGCGCCCCTTCGTTCCAGATCAGGGAGGCGCGAACCGTAAACTCCTCCGCCAGGTACAACGGCTGAAAATAATCGATGTGCAGCGACAGGATCGGCGCATACAACCCTGCCTCGCGGTACTCCCCGTAGCAAAGGCCGCAGCGGCTGCCAAGCGCCTCTGACGCTTCTTCAAACAGCAGCGGGTATCTGCCGTGCCACATGATGCCCATGGGATCGGCGTCGCTGAAATGAACGCCGCGCCTGATATCCATGACAACCGGATCCGGTGAACCTGCCAGCCGCTCGAAATATATTTTTTTTCTGCGGATGTTCATGACTGCGGAACTCCGCACTGGCCCTTCAGGGAGAGCCGCAGCTTCATCTCCGTAACCCGGTTTTCATCACGGCTGATACGTGCCCGACAGATCCATTCACCGTTCGTGTCTTCGCACTCACTCACTGTGCAGCATATCTCCTGATCGGGCAGCACCGGCGCAACGAATTTTACCAGCACGATTTCGTGCAGAGCCACCCCCCTGCCAAACCATTTCTCAATGGTCGTCAGAACGCACTGGATCTGGCAGGCCCCCGGCAAAACCTTCTGCTGGGGAAAGTGTCCCTGAAAACCGATGAATTCGGGTGGAAACATGAAATGGGAGGTCAGTGTTGGTCCGTTTTTTTCAAGAGCGGACAGGCACTGTTCGATTTCGGTTTTGATCTTCCTCAAGAATACAACTCCTTGTGCCGCACCGTCAGGGTATAGCCATGGCGATGGTTGACAAGCACGATCCCCCGTGGGTAGCGCTTGCCGTTGATCTCAGCATAGTCGTGGTAGGACACACTCCAGACGATTTCACTGTTTTCATAGTAGTTTTTTTCCACCAGATCGTGGCTTGCACCGGCAAACAGGTACTGCATCCGCCCCGTAGCTGAAGGCTGCCAGAAGCTGATGCTGTTCCTGCTCCTCCAGACCTGGGCATCATCGGCCGGCACCAGACCAAGGAAAATGTTCCTGATATCCGTACCCACAACGGTTGGCAGATCGCCGTACTGCATGAGAGGCGGCAACACGGAATGGGTCGTGATGGAACTGCGGTCACCGGACAACTCAAACAGCTGGACCCCCAGGGGATTGAGGCAGACCACCCTGAAGCGGTTCTCCACCCGATTGATGTCCAGGTAACCGATGGCAGTGAATGACATACCGGAACGTTCGAAGACGACCGTATTGAGCAGTTGAAACTGTTCCGGCACATGGGACTTGAAATCTTCCAGCAGTCTGGCCGGCTCAACAGACTCCAGGGAGACCGTTGGTGTCTCCCCGAAGGGGCCATGGGCACACCCGGCAGCCAGCAGAGCCCCGATAACCATAATGAGGAATCTGGTCATGGGTTTTTCTCCCTTCCATCCAGAAGGCTGCAGAGGGAAGGAATCACGAACACCGCGGAAAGGTAGCCCGTAACCATGCTGATGACCATGGCAACACCGGTGGAATAGAGCGCCGGATGTTTGGCAAACAGCAGCGCCCCGCAGCCGATCACGTTGGTTGCGGCGGACAGGGTCACGGCAATCACCGTTCCGGTGCGCAGGTTGTGGCGATACTCATAGGCGATGCCCAGACCGTAATCCACGATCACACCGGTGGAAACGATGGCCGCCACGATATTGATCACGTTCAGCGGAATATGAAAGAGCGACATGATGCCTACCAGCCAGACAACACCCGTAAGGAGCGGCACCAGGGCGATCAGGGTATATTTCCAGTCCCTGAAAAACAGCCAGGCCAGCACGATGTTGAACAGGATTGCCAGCGGCGCCAGCAGTTTGACTTCTTCGGTCGTAAATGCCGATATGGAGGCGGACAGCGCCTTTCCGGACACGACAAAGGTGCCGGGATATTTTTTCGTAATCCCCTTCAGGCCTTCGATGGTTTTCTGTTCGTCGGGGAAGTAGGACAGAATACGGTATTCTCCGTTTTTGCTCAACACAAATCGCTCCTGCAGCTGTCCGATCAGCCCGTTTGCATTCATGTTTTCAGCCCGGTACGCGTGCAGCCCCGCGAAGAACGGTTCAAAAGCCTGCTCCGAAAAACCCTGTGTTATGGAGCTTTCCCTGATCAGCTGTTTCAGTTTCCGTTCCCTGCCCTGGGACCAGAAGTTGCTCCAGCGCCCACTGTTTTCATTGCGCAGCTTGCGTGACGGCCAGAACTGGGCCAGACTGGTGAATTCCCCCTGGCCAACAACAGCAGATGCTTCCCGGTAAACCCGGTCATTGATCTCCATGGCATCTTCCAGGCTTTTTCCGGTCACCACAAAGACCGCCTGGTTGGTCTTGCCACCCCAGACTTTGTGGAACATCTGCTCCGCACGCAACACCGCGGGCTCCGTACCATCCAGCTTTTTCACATCACTGTCAAAGGTCACTGAAAACGAGAGAAACAGGGCCACGACGGTCAGGGCGCCCCAGACCACGACATAGGCTTTCGACGGTTTGATAAAGGTGCGCAGCCCGTCGCCGATGGTCGGGTCAAGCACCAGGGGGTGACGTTTCCACCCCAGGATCAGGGGCAGGACAAACAGCGAGAAGAGCAGGCAGATGATGACGCACAGGCTCGAAAAAAGAGCCAGTTGATGGTAGCCGCGGATCAGGGAAAAGAAGAGCACGATAAAGCTGAACATGGTCGTGGTTGCATCGATGGTGACCAGCTTGGTGAGTTTGAGGAACTGACCGGCATCGGCGCCACGTTTCATGGCAATGTACACCAGCAGGCCGTAGTCGATGGAAATACCGGCTATGGCCGTGCCGAAACCGATCACCAGAAACAGGAGCTTGCCCTGCAGGGCTGTTGCCAGGGGGATGGCCCAGACAACGGCGATCAAGGGAATGATGAACACGAACAGAACCCGCGGATCGCGGAACACCACCAGAAAGAGCAGCAGAAAGGTGATCGACGCGATGATGGAAACAACCGTGATATCGTGTTTGATCACCCGTTCGTTACTGACCGTGTGCTGATGTCCGCTGATCAGATCGGCCCTGACAAAACCGGGCAACTTGCTGATCTGCTTCTGGGCCGTTTCCACCAGCTCCTTGCTGCGGGGGCTGTCCATCATCGGCACGGATGTTTGAACAATCAGCATGGAATGCCGGCCGTCACGGCTGATGAAATGGCCATCCTCAATGGAAACGTCATAGCCCATGGAGGCGGGCAGCGCCCGCATCTTTTCCAGCAGCAGCAGTTTGATTCCCAGGGGATCGGAACGTGAGAGGGACGAGGTAAAGATACTCTCCGGCCGCAGCGACTGCAGATAGATGCTGCGCAGCTTCTTGGAAACCGTTTCCGGAGTGAGCTGACCGTCGATCACCGCCAGATCCTGTTCCCCCAGAACCTGCGGCGCATAGCTCAGGATGGAAAACTCCTCCATCACATTGGCAACGGAAAAACCGGACATAACCTTCATGAAAAGCGGCGGTGAGAGGGAGGCGGCCAGCTGGTCAACGGCCAGAAAGAGATCTTTCTTGGACCTGGCCGGGTCGGTCAACTCCAGGGAGATGATCATCTTGTCCGAGAAGCTTGCCCCGCGCAGAAAATCCATGCTGCGGGTAATCTCGGGGTCGGGCGGCAGCATCAGGTCGATGTTGCCCTCGAAACGGGTACTGAAGAGCAGCGCGCCGGAAATCAGGGTCACCGCCAGAACCAGCCAGAGCACCGCTTTTTCGTACCTGAGCATGCAACGGTGCAGCAGGGAAAAAAAGGAATCAAACACGCCCTTTGACCTCAAAGCTGCGGCTGTCCAGCGGGGCATTCATGATGGTGTTGAGGAAACGCAGGGTGGTGACATCGCCGCTCAGCTCCTGGATGCGAATCTGCTGCAGATACTTCTGGTCTTCGCGGAAGGTGATGGTGATGGCCTTGATTACCTTACTGGACATATTGTTGGACTTTGGCACAAACTCCATCACCAGGGGATCACGTTTTACCACGCGCACGTCGTTGACATCCAACAGCGAGCCGTACTCGCCCGAGAACCAGACCGTCAGCTGACTGAGCACGTTCTGGAAGATCGGGTTCTTGGCCAGGGAGATTTCCTGGACCTTGTTGGTCTCCTCATCCCACTGGCGGATAACCTTATCCGTGATCAGAACCGAATAACGCAGGGGAGCATCCACATGCCAGGCAACCCGGTTCGGTTTCTGGAGATAGATGCGCCCCTTCAGGACAAGCTTCTCCTTGAACATGGCCATCTTCTTTTCCTGGGTAAATTCGGTCTTGAGGGTGGTGAAGCTGGAGGCCTTTTTACCGAGCTCGCGCAGAAACTGCGACATGTCCGCCGGTTGGGACACGGCCCCCCTGCCCTGTTCGGCTCCCAGGACAGGCGTTGCAAGCAGCAGTGCAGCCAGCAGTATTCCCGCCACTGCATTGTTCTCTATCCATCTGGTCATGGTCACACGTCCACCCCGGCATTGTTCTGCCACACCTTGATTTCGCCACGCGCCACAAGCGTGGCGCCATTGTACACCTTACCATCCAGGATGCCGAAATCGCCGAATTTGGAAGCCTTGAACAGTGATACGCGCAGGGTATCCCCCACATGCGCTTCACCGAGGATCTCCAGCTTTTTCACTCCCAGCAGAAAGCCTTCCACCAGGGGGTTGCTGCTGCCGAACCTGCGGAACCCCTCCTGTGCGGCAACCGCCTGGGAGATGATCTCGGGATAGGAAGCGTCATCAAGCCTGCCGCTCTCATCCACAAAAACCATCTCCTTGCGCACCGTCATCTCCGAAACCGAAACCCGGTCCCCGATTTCCAGCAGGCGGTCGATCAGCAGCATGGGCGGTTTGTGCGGTATGACCCGCGAAACATCCACCGGCAGAAACATGATCTCATCACGCCGGCCGCTGTTTTTCCAGCAGAGCGGGTCCGAAGCCAGATAGTCGCCGGTCAGCTGAAAAGCCGTGCCGCGACATCCGTAACAGCTGTCCAGCTGCTGGCACTCCCGGCAGGGTCCCTTGATCAGATCCTTGTAATTTTTGAGATCCTGAACCACCTCACTGTCGCGCAGAATCTCTTTCAAACGCTGCGTGCGCAGGTCGCCGATGGGAATGGTGATGCCGACGCAGGATTGCACGAGGCCTTCCGAGTTCACGGCGCAGGAAAACTGGTGCCGCAGACACTCCCCCCCCACCAGCGGCGGTTGCGGATCCCACAAAATGCCGTATTTGGTCCTGTCCAGGTCTGAAATGCGCTGAAAAAACTGCTCCAGGGTGCGCGAATCAAGTTCCAGCATGTTATGTTCACGGGCACCCCCCTGGGGTGTCATCATCTCCAGGTAGGGGAGAATGCCCTGGTCCCGCAGCCATTCCCACATGCGGGGCAGCTCCTCGATATTCTGCTGGCAGATGATCGAGCTGATTCCCAAGGGGTGGTCCGCCGAGGGATAGCCGGCCTGCTTCAGATTTTCAAATGCCTCCTGAATCTGGCCATGGGCGCCCTTGCAGCCCGACAGGGTATCCTGCAGACTCTCGTCAAAGGTGTTCATCTTGAGCACGGCCCTGACGTCATTGGCGTACAGTTCACGGGCCACTTCCGGAGTGATGTTGGCGCCGTTGGTGAACAGCTCCACATCCATCCCCTTGGAACGGATGTGGCGGATCATCTCCATGATATGGGGGTAGAGCATCGGCTCGCCACCCAGGATGATTATTTTACGGGCGCCCAGCTCCCGTGCCTGATCGATGACACCCAGAAATTCATCTTTGGTCAACTCGTTGCGCCGGACCGGCGTGTCCGAGGCATAGCAGTAGATACATCTGAAATTGCAACTCTGGTTGAATTCAATCTCCATTGACAGCAGTCGTCCGTCGCGGACGGCGTCCGCGATTTCCTGGGGGGTAAATTCTGCGCCATAAATACGATCCAGGCAGTTCTTCATAGGCTCTTTCTCTTATCCACAAAACGGGTTAATTTACGGGCATTGCCGGGATACACCTGGCTTTTGACCTGTTCCTCGCTGGCAATGATCACTTCCGGCCGCACACGAAGATGGGCCTGCAACTTGTCCATGATCTTCTCGGCCGAACAGGAGGCGTTGCCGACCGAGACAAAGACCTTGATCTCATCGGAGAGATCACTGTCGGACGATGCGGCAACATAGTACTCGCTGATGCCGGGATAGGAGTCCAGTACCGCATTGATCGAATTGGGGTAAAAGGAGGTTCCGCGCAACTTGATCATCTGGTTCTTTCTCCCCAGGATCGGGCCAAGGCGCGGAGAATTCCGGCCGCAACAACAGGGCTCATCCATCAGAAAACTTATGTCGCCGGTTTTAAAACGCACCAGCGGCATCCCTTCGATGGCCAGGGGGGTAACAACCACCTCGCCGGTCTCGCCGGGAGGCAGCGGTTCGCCCCGCTCGTTAACGATCTCCACCACCGCCAGGTCGGGATGCAGGTGCCCCCCCTGCTGGGCAGTGCATTCGCAGAAGGAGGTGATGGTCTCCGACGATGCGTAGGTCGAGTAAATCCTGGCGCCCCACAGCTTTTCCAGCTTCTCGCCCACCTTCAGAAAGGCAAGCTGACGGTCGCGAATCGGTTCCCCAATGCAGACCAGCCTGGCGACTCCGGTCGATGCGGGATCAAGCCCCTCGCTTTCCAGATACAGACCCAGCTTGAGCAAAAATGCGGGCACCCCCACCAGTACCGTCGGCTTCAGACGGCGGATGATCTCCAGATGGCTGTCGACACTGCTGAGGCCATTTCTGATGGCCGCGGCGCCCAGACTCCTGACACCGGAAAAATAGGCCAGACCGGCCACGAAGCAACGGTCCATGGTACAGGTCAGCAGCACCACATCCGCCGGGGTCAACCCGCATCCGGCAAAGGAGATCTGCTCGTTGTAGGCCAGGCGTTGCAGGTCAGCGTCGGTATACATGACCGTGGTCGATCTGCCGGTGGTGCCTGACGACAGAACGATATCGACGATGCGGGACAGGGGTACGGCCAGAAATTCATCGTTGCGCTCACCCAGGGAATTTTTGGTTGTCAGGGGGAGTTGGGAGAGACTGGCCAGGGTGATGTCCCTAACGTCAATCCGCTGTTTTTGGAACAGAGCCCGGTAGTAGGGCGAGCAGGATGCGGCATAGGCAAGATGTGTGCGCAGCAACTCCTCCTGCGCCCTGCGTATCTGATCGAGGGGAGAGAACTCGAGGGCGCCCCGGTCCTGAAAGCGGTCTGGCGTCATACCCTGTTCTCCATAACCTTCAATTCATGATCCATCATTTTCCAGATCCTGTTTTTAAACGCAAAGGGAGTCAGATCCCGGTACTCGTCCCAGGTGACCGCCGGCAACCTGCGGATCACGATCGTCCCGGGGTGTAACAGCGCTGACCCCTTGGGAGGAACGGTTTCGCTCCCCGAAATGCACAGCGGCACAACCGCTGCCTTTGACGCCAGCGCCAGTCTGAATGCGGAGCCGTGGAAACTTCCCATGCTGCGATCCGTTGAACGTGTCCCTTCGGGAAAGAAGACCACCGAGACACCGTCTCGCAGTAACCGTTCGGCGCTCGCCATGAACTCCTCGGGGGGAAGCATGCGGATATTGAGATAACCGGCCCATTTGGCGTAGATCCCCAGCACCGGTATCCTGAACGGCCAGACGTTAACCACCTGCACCAGTTCGTGGGGCAGGATGCCCATCAGATACGCATCCGACGCCGAGCGGTGGTTGCAGACAAAAATGTACGGCTCACCCGGATCGCTGTTCCCCTGGTCCAGGTAGCGGAGCCTGACAAAGGGGTACGGAATGGCCATGACGACCAGGCCATACCAGTTGATCGCACGGCGAAAACGCTTCATGGTTCTGCGACGCGAACTGCACAATCCCCGGCAGACGACGTACAGGGTGAACAGCGGGATCACTGTCGCAGAGAGCAGAATGAAAAACGTATAAAAGTAGAGATTTAAGGCATACAGACGCAGTCGCTCGAACATGGTGTTAGGCGTTTTTACCGCTCTTTATGGTCGCTATGAACTGGTACAGGTCCTGAAGCGTGCGAATCTCCCTGATGCTCTCTTCGTTTCTGATCTTGACCCCGAAACTGCTCTGCAACGCAACAACCAGGTCAACAATATCAAGGCTGTCCAGTCCCAGATCCACGAAAATATTCGCCTCCGGTAACAGACGTTCTGGCTCGATTTCAAAGGACTCTTCAAAGACCCTATTTGTTTTGTCGATAATCTCCTGCTCGGTCATGCTTTCCTCCGGAATAGAATTAACGCTTAATCAGATTTTTTCGCACACAAGTGCTGCATTGATGCCGCCAAAGGCAAAACCGTTTTTAAGTATGCTGCGGATCTCTTTCCTGAGCGGTTGCATCACATGCTGAATCCCTTCGCACTCCGGACTGACGTTTTCCAGGTTGAACGTCGGGTAGATCAGCCCCTGTTCCATCATCTTCAGGGCTGCGATCAGTTCTATGGCGCCCGCCGCGCCAAGGGTATGGCCGATATTGCCCTTGATGCAGCTAACAGGTACCCGGTCCCCGAATATCTCGTGGATCGCCTCGGCCTCTTCCTGGTCACCCTGCAGGGTCGCCGTGGCATGGGCATTGATATAGTCGATCCCCTCCGGCGTCAAACCGGCTTCAGCCAGTGTCTGCCGAATGCAGGTTACCATGGATTCCATGTTGGACTGGCTGACATGGAGTCCGTTGGCGGTGGTACTGAACCCGGTCACTTCGGCATAGATTCTGGCATTTCTGGCCACGGCCCGCTCGTAATCCTCCAGAACCAGGATACCGCTCCCCTCGCCGCAGACCAGACCGTCCCGGTCCCGGTCAAAGGGGCGCGGCGTCTTGTGGGGAGTATCATTATACTTTGTCGAGGTGGCAAAGAGAATATCAAATGAACCGGTCACCGTCGGATGCAGCTCCTCCGCGCCTCCGCAGAGCAGGACATCCTGCCGGCCGAGCCGGATCAGGTCGTAGCCCATGCCAAGGGCATGCAGCGCCGAGGCGCAGGCGGCCGAGGCGGCCATGACCGTTCCGTTCAAACCCAGATACTGGGCCACGTTGACCGTTGCGGTATGTGACATGCACTGGAAGAACATGGTGGAGTTGAGCTTGCTCAGATCCTTGTCCGGCAGCATGGTTTCAAAGGTATCGTTGATGCTCTTGGCACTGCCCATGGTAGATCCGATGACACAGCCGACCCGCCAGAGATCTTCATTGGCAAGGGTGATGCCGGCATCGGCCAGCGCCTCATCGGCGGCCTGTGCCGCGAAGATGCTCATGCGTCCCATGGAGCGCCGCTTCTGGCGCGGGATAGTCTTCTCCCCCTGCATCTCCACCGGCGCGGCCACCAGACTCTGCAGACCGTTATACTGGTCCCACCCTTCCATGAAGCGCACGGCGCTGCGCCCCTCGTGGAGCCCTTTCATCAGCTCCGCCACACCGTTTCCAAAGGGTGAGACAACACCGATTCCCGTAATGACGACTCGTTTCAATGGCATAGGTTTTTGTCCAGTATCTTTCCGAAATGTTCTTTTCCCAGTATGGCGCGACCGACGATCAGCGATGACATCATGGCGCCGATTACTCCTGGCAGAAGCGCGCTCTGTCCGGCGGCAAACAGGTTGTGCAGGGGAAGCTTGCCCACCAGGTTGAACTGTCCCATCTTCTGTTTGATACCGTAGGCACTGCCATCGGGGCTGCAGAGGTAATCCTTGTAGGTCAGCATGGAACCCGCATCAACAAAATCGAGGGTGTCACGATAGGCCGGGAAACAGCCGAAGAGGTGTTCCTTGATCGCTTCCACCCGCCCCTGTTTGTACGCCAGATACCCCTCTGGGCGCTGTCCCCGCCTGGTGCCGTACCAGCGGGAGATATCGCCTGCAAAGGATGGCTCGACGATGCTGATGCCCTTGCCGGCCGCGCCTGCGGCGTGATCGGGGGGCTTGACCACCACCAGGGCGGGCTGTCCCCGGTAGGCGGGATCAAGCAGATTGTTCATGTCGGGGTCGGGGAAGAGCGAGACTATCGAGGCGTCCGGATGGGGGTCGCTGACCCCCGGCTTGAGAACGGCAAACAGCGAGAAGAGTCCCAGCGAAGGTTCAAACGCCTGCACCCGACTGGCAAAGGCCTTGCTGTACTGTTTTTCCGGCAGGAGCTTGAGAATCTCCTGGGGGTGAATGGTGAGCACACAATTGTCGGCCTGGATTTCTTCACCACTGTTGAGCACAAATCGGCCCACCTTGCTGTCACGAACATCGGCCAGTTCCGTGATATACGTATTGCAGCGCACATCCACGTTGAGCTGTTTGAACTGCTCCCGAAAGGCGTTGATAAAGCCGTCACCACCATCCTGTACAAAAGCGATGGATTCGTAGAAGCTGAGAACCATGCGGCAATGGTTGGCAAAGGAGATCTCAGCCGGCCGCACCCCGTAACACATGGCATAGCCGGACAGCAGGCCGCGCAGCAGCACGTTGGAGGTCAGGTCCTTCAGTACGGAATCGAGGGAGACAAAATCCTCTTCCAGGTTTGGGGGCGCAATCACGTTTTCGCGGAGATTGAGTGAGGGGGTTCGCAGACAGACCGACTGGACCAGGTGGAAATAGCGGTCAATCGCCCCGGCTTCGGCGGGAAAGTAGCCCTTGAATGCTTTTGTGATGTTTTCAATACCGCTGGGGTGATCAAAACGCTGGGCATGTGATTCGAAGACAAACTGATTCTGGGCGGAACCGGGCAGGAAAATCGGCTGTATCGCGCCGTGCATGCCGAGCAGCGTGAGGATATCGGAGAGAATTCCCCCCTGGTGGAAGCCGCCCGTAAAATGAAATCCGGTATCGAATGAAACCCCACCCCGGCTGAAGCGGGACAGGGAACCACCGATGGTGGGACTTTTCTCGATCAAAAGAACGCTATTTCCGCCCATGGAGAGCAAAAGCGACATCGTTAACCCGCTGATGCCGCTTCCCACAACAATATGATCATATTTTTTCATTATTGACTGCCAACTCCCCTAAAAAGTCCACGGTTATGGTGGCGACGCACACCGGGGCAACCTACATCGCCAACCCGCCATTGACGCCGATCACCTGACCGTGGATGTACATGTGTTCTTCCGTGCAGAGGAAGTTGACGACTGACGCAACGTCGTCGGAGGTTCCGACCCGATTGAGCGGAATCATGGGCAGAACCTGCTCCTTGGGGATGTCCGAGGTCATTTCCGTTTCGATGAAACCGGGGGCAACCACATTGACAGAGATCTTTTTCTTGCCCACCTCTCGGGCCAGAGCCTTTGCCGCGCCGATCAAACCGGCCTTGGAAGCGGAGTAGTTCACCTGCCCAGGCTGGCCCATCTGGCCCGATGTGGACGAGATCACGACAATGCGGCCCCGCTTGGCCTTCAGCATGGCAAAAACCACCTGGCGGGTAACATTGAAAAAACCGTTCAGGTTGGTGGAAATGACCGAGTTCCACTCATCCTTGGTCATCCACATCAGCAGGTTGTCACGGGCTATGCCCGCATTGAACACGAACACATCGGGAGATACGCTCTCCAGGCGACTTCCCAGAGCAGCCTCGGTCTCCTCGTAGCTGGAAACATCAAAGGGAATCAGGTCACAACTGCCTCCCAAAGCCTCGATTTCCGCCTGTACACTCCTGGCCGCATCATGGTTGCTCTTGTAGGTCAGCCAGATTGCAAAACCTGATTTTGCCAGTTTGAGCGCAATGGCACGCCCTATTCCTCGGCTTCCGCCGACCACCAATGCTGTCTTCATCGTAGATTCCCGCACCATAAGATATTATTTATTAACAGTTTTGCCGCATTTCCGCAGGGGGGTGAACGATACACCAACGTTTTTTTACTGTCAAGCGGGATGAGGAACAGTGAGCTTAAGGACAGCAAGCGCATGTCACGGAAATGGCAGGGCAACGAAGCATGGGTTAAAGACACCTCACGCCGAACTTCCTATGGTGTCGAGGATTGCATCGGTCTCCTTCAACTGGGCGTAAACCGCTCCCAGAGCAGCCATGATGGAGCCATGAACATGTTCCGGCGGGATGTGCAGTCCGTTGAAGGTCAGCCCCATCGTGGCGCAGGCGTCGTGGGCCACCGTACAGGAGAATCCCAGGTCAAACGCCGCTCTGACCGTTGCGTCAACACACATGTGAGTCATCATGCCGCACAACAGGAGGCTGCCGATATGTTCTTCCCGCAACCGTGCCAGAAGATCGGTTTCCCGGAAACTGTTGGGAAAATGCTTGACGATAACCGGCTCTCCCGGCAAGGGCGCCACACTGGGGTGTATCTCGGCCCCGATCGTACCCGGCAGAAAAAAACCGGCCCCCGGCCTGTTGGATAGATGCTGAACGTGAAATACGGGCCATTGCGCCTGGCGAAACGCGTTCAGCAAGCGGGCCGAGCAGGACGCAGCCACTTCGCTGCCGGAAAGCTCCATACGCCCCGCGGGGAAATAGTCGTTTTGAATGTCGATGATAAGCAGTGCGGTTTTCATGACTACAGTTATAATGTAATCCGCCATTTCGTACAAGACCGAAATAGTTGTAATCAAACCAGCCCGGTGCAGCGTTTTCCACAGGGGAACACATAATTGTCATTTTGATACGGCCGTGGAAAACCTGACGCTGCCAAAATCAATCTATTTCAGCATATCAACAACTTTGACGTAGTTTGTGCTTCGATAAAACAGAATTTTCATTTATACTGTCCGCCAAATTGATACCTTCTGAACACGAGGCATCGCAGCGCCGCTCACACAAGTGCGCGCACGATTTCAAGGACACAAAACCCTGTCTTTCGAAATACCCCGGTGAATGATGAAATCATTTTTTCGAAATGCATCCATCAAAAACAAGATCATGCTGGTGACTCTCATTACCACAGGTACGGTGGTGTCACTGGTTTCACTCACCCTGATCGTCAGCCAGGTGCTGCGTTATCGTCAGGATATCCTCAGAAACACCTCCATTATCGCCGACATGGTTGCCTATTCCGCCACAACACCGCTCATGTTCGCCGACCCCAAAGGGGGCAGCGATGTCCTGTCCCCCCTCAGCGCAAACCCCCAGGTACTGGGTGCCTACATTTTAAACGCCCAGGGAAGCATCTTCGCCTCGTACCTGAATCGGAACACGCCTGATGAGAATATTCACTTCTCGGAACTGAACAAAGCCACAACCACACCGCAACGAATGGCTCTTCTGAAAGAGATGGCTACGACAAGCTTCTGGCGCCTGGGCCCCTGTTTCGACACCGTTCGTCCAATCATGTCCGATGGCCAGCGTATCGGCTTTGTGGTGGTGCACACCTCCAGCACACCGCTCTGGAACATGATCATCAGGGTCAGCGCCTTCTCCGCGACAATCTTTTTCGTAGCGCTGCTTGCGGCATACATGATCGTGTCACGGCTGCAAAACCTGATCACCAGGCCGATCCTGTCCCTGGCGCAGACCATGTCCCGCGTCTCCCATGACAAGGACTACTCCATCCGGGCCGTCAACGAGAGCAGTGATGAAATCGGCCACATGATAAACGGCTTCAACGAAATGCTGGGACAGATTGAAACCCAGGACAGGGAGCTGGTCCTGCGCCGGGACACCCTTGAGGAAACCGTTGCCCAGCGCACAAGTGAGCTGCAACAGCTGGTTGTTGACCTGGAACTGGCGCGGGATGCGGCCGAAACCGCCAGCCGGGCAAAATCCGAATTTCTCGCCAACATGAGCCACGAAATACGTACCCCGATGAACGGCGTTCTGGGCATGACCGAACTGCTGCTGGGAACGGACCTTAACGACAGACAGCGTCAGTTTTCCGAAACAATTCACAATTCGGGTGAAGCGCTACTGTCCATCATCAATGACATCCTCGATTTTTCAAAGATCGAATCGGGCAAGATTGAGTTGGAAAAGATCCCCTTCGACCTGCACGAACTGGTCAGCGAAGCAGCAGAACTGTTCGCCAACGCAGCTCAAAAGAAAGGTCTGGAACTGCTCGTTTCACTTGCCCCCGATATTCCCCAGATCATCACCGGCGACCCGGCTCGTTTGCGTCAGATCCTGTTGAACCTCACCAGTAACGCGGTCAAATTCACCGACCAGGGTGAAATCATACTGACGGTGAACGTCGTTGAAAAAGACGAAGAGAGAATTATGATCGGCTTTTGCGTCAGTGACACCGGAATCGGCATCAAACCGGAGGCCATGGGCAGAATATTCGAGGCTTTTTCCCAGGCGGACGGCTCTACCACTCGTCGCTATGGCGGAACCGGACTTGGTCTCACTATTGTCAAACAACTGACAGGACTGATGGGCGGCAGCACCAGCGTGGAAAGCACCCCTGATGTCGGATCACGCTTCTGTTTCACGGCCTGTTTTGACGCCCACAGCTGCCAGCCACGGGCCTTGACTCCAATTGACCACGAAACGCTTCACAACCTGCGAGTACTGGTAGTCGATGACAACGCCACCAACCGCACCATCCTCGAACAGATTATCCAAACCTGGGGCATGGCGGTAAAAACCGCTTCCTGCGGTCCCGAGGCTCTGGCGATTCTGCGCAATGCCAGCCACGCCAATCCATTCCAGCTTGCAATCCTCGACATGATGATGCCGGAAATGGATGGCATTGCGCTTGCGTATGCCATCAAAGCCGATCCAGCCATACCGCCCATGCATATGGTGATGCTCACCTCCGCCGGAATCATCGGTGAAATGGAGCGGGCCCAGGCAGCCGGAATCAGCTACTGCCTGACAAAGCCGGTTCGTAGCTCATGGCTGTTCGACTGCCTGATCGGGCTGACCGGCATTGCCAAAAAGATGCCGCCATCATTGTTTGATCGGGCGGAGCGGGCAGCTGACGGCAAGGTCGCACCGGGCATCTCCATCCTGCTGGTGGAGGACAACCCGGTCAACCAGGATGTGGGACGCGAGATGCTGGAGTTTCTGGGGTACGATGTCACTCTTGCCGATAACGGACGCACAGCGCTTGATCTGATGGATACGCACGAATTTTCCATTGTGCTGATGGATTGTCAAATGCCGATCATGGATGGCTATGAAGCGACCATAGCGCTACGGCACAGAGAGCAGACGCTGCAGGGAGCGGATCGGCGCCATCAGATCGTCATCGCCCTGACCGCCCATGCAAGCGAGCTGGACCGGGAACTCTGCATGGCCTCCGGCATGGATGATTATCTGACAAAACCGTATGCCCTGGAACAATTGGCCGGCACCTTATACCGCTGGCTGCCCGGGACCGTTTCCGGAACACCCTCAGCTCCGCTGGACCGGCAGGTAATCCCGGAAACCATCTCCCGCCAGGAAACACACCACACATCGGCCAGTAGCAGTCACGAGCAGACAACGAGCAATGAAACCGCATCAGCCATCGATTATCGTTACATCGACAATATCCGCAAAATTGATTCCGGGGGTAAAAAAAAGGTACTGCAAACGGTTATCCGCTATTACCTTGATGATGCCCCCAACGTGATCTCCGCCCTCCATCGGGCTGCGCGCGACAACGATATGGAAGAGCTGTTCAAAAAGGCGCACTACTTTAAATCCGGCAGCGCCAATCTTGGCGCCACCAGACTGGCTGAGCTCTGCAGGACGTTGGAATCCATCGGCAGGAACAAACAAGATTCCTATGACACGGAGATCCTTTCCCGCATCGAATCCGAGTTTGAAGCTGTTTCCCAGGAGCTCACCACACTCATGCAGGGTGAACAGTCATGATGGCCGGATGTGGCGATACACCGGAGTTCTGCCGTGTCCTGGTGATCGACGACGACCCCGTCATCAGACATCTCACGCGAACTGTACTGGAGGAATCCGGGTATACGGTTAATGAGTGTCCGGATGGTGACATAGCACTGGAATCATTCCTGCGCACCAGGCCGGATGTCCTGCTGCTGGATGTACTTCTTCCGGGCAAGGACGGTTTTTCCGTCTGTCAGGAGATCCGTTCCCACCCTGAGGGGCAGAATGTCCCCATCGTCATGATGACCGGCCTGGACGACATCGACTCAATCCACAAGGCCTACGGCATCGGCGCAACCGATTTCATCACAAAACCGATCAACTGGCAGATACTGGCCTACCGGGTGCATTACATTTTCAGATCAAGCAAGGCATTCAGGGATCTGCGCTCCAGTGAAGCTCGGCTGAGTCAGGCCCAGCAACTGGCCCGCATGGGAAGCTGGGAGTGGAATCCGGTACTGGACTATGTGCAGATTTCCGAACCATGCAGGGTTGTCCTCGATCTTCCCTCAATCAGTGTTGTCCGTGACATTTCCTCACTCATCGCTTCCTTTCATCCACGGGATCGCCAGCATCTTCGAAAAGGTCTTGATGTTCTTATGGAACGAGGGAGGCCGCTCAGTATCGATTGTCAGATGGCAACCAATCAAGAAGACAAGCGATTTATCCATCTGGAGGCGGAAGTTCACCGCGATGCGGACGAACACTCTGTTCTTGTTACGGGAACGGTACAGGATATTTCCGACAGGAAGCGCTCGGAAGAGAGGATCCGTTATCTGGCATACTATGACAGCCTGACCGGCCTTCCCAACCGGGTTCTCTTCAAGGAACACCTCAAACGGGCCCTGGCCATTGCAGAACAGCACAGCAGACATGTGGCGGTTTTGTTTCTCGACCTTGACCGATTCAAGGGGATCAACGACTCCCTCGGGCACGATATCGGGGATCTGCTCCTGCAACAGGTGGCTGACAGATTGCAGCAGCGCGTCAGACCCTATGACACAATCAGCCGCGAACCCGAAGAACAGAAGGATTCCATGATTGCCCGCCTGGGAGGAGACGAGTTCACCATACTGCTGGAAGGAATTGCAACGCCCGAAATTGCGGCACGGGTTGCGCGCAGAGTCATTGAAACCCTGGAAGCCCCCTTTGACCTGAACGGCAACGAAGCCTTTATTTCGTGCAGCATCGGCATCAGCATCTATCCACACGACGGACTGGAACTTGATACGCTGCTCAAGAATGCAGATGTGGCAATGTACAGCGCCAAGGACCTCGGACGAAGCACCTACCAGTTCTACACGCAGGAAATGAACTCGGCCTCACTCCAGCGACTGATCCTTGAAACGCACCTGCGCAAAGCAATTGAAAAGAAAGAATTTTCAATCAATTACCAGCCCAAGGTTGACTGCACCACCAACCGGATAGTGGGGCTGGAAGCCCTTGTCCGCTGGAACAACCCGGAGTTGGGCTGGGTTTCGCCCGCCGACTTCATCCCCATTGCGGAAGACATGGGACTTATCATCCATATTGACCGCTGGGTTATTTCCGCGGTCTGTCGGCAACTGGACACCTGGCAAAGCGAGCAGATTCCCCTTGTGAGGGTTGCGGTCAATCTTTCCGCCAAGCATTTCATCAAAAACAACCTGCACGAATCCATCGAACTGATCCGGCAACGTGGCGGCGCAGCATGGAACAACCTGGAGCTGGAAATTACCGAGGGTGTTCTGATGAAACACACCGAAGAGGTTATTGACGCGCTTATGGTTCTCAAGGAGACGGGTGTCAGCATTTCCATCGACGATTTCGGCACCGGTTATTCATCGCTCAGCTACCTGACCCGTTTCCCGTTTCACACCCTTAAAATCGACAGATCGTTTGTCTCCAAGGTCAATGACAACCCCGAAAGCGCCTCAATCGTCACCGCCATCATTGCCCTCTCCCGCTCGCTCCAAAAAGATATTATTGCTGAAGGTGTCGAAACCATTGAACAGTTAAACTACCTGAAGAACAGCGGCTGTTCGGTTATCCAGGGATACCTGTTCAGCCGCCCTCTGCCCGAGCATGATATTCGCCAGCTCCTGTTGCAGGGCTCCATTATCATCCCGTTACCCGATACCAGCATCCCCACCTCTGGACTCGCCCAGTGAAGCGTCTTTTTTCGCTGCCAAAATACGTTACCCTGTTCCTGGTGCTCCTCCTTCTCCTGGTATTCATCCCCCATCCGGCAACCTGCGCCAGGCAGGATGAATACCAGGTTAAAGCCGCCTTCGTACTGAACTTTGCCAAACTGACCGAATGGCCCAACGAAAGCCAGGTCGAGAAAGATTCATTCACCATCGCCATTCTCGGGAAAACCCCCTCCGACAGCTTCGTAAATACATTAAAGTCCCAAACGGTTCATGGCAACAAGGTCATTGTCAGACATATCGATGGCACGGAAGAGGCTAAAAATGCCCGTCTGGTATACATTTCAGCCTCAGAGCGCCACCACCTTTCTGGAATACTACGGGAGCTTCGTCAACTGAATGTGCTGACCGTAAGCGACATAAACGGTTTCTGCGAGTTCGGTGGCATGATCGGGTTGGTGCCGGTGCAAAACAGGGTCGGATTTGAAGTAAACCTTGCCGCCGTTCGCAAGGCGCACCTCTCAATCAGTTCGCAACTGCTGAAACTCGCCAAAACCGTGCTTGGCAACTGAATATGGCGCATCTGTTTTTTTTATGATTTTTCGTATTGGAGGCATCACCCCATGACTGAAACAAGCGAAAAACTCGTTTCGCCACGAAGAATCCGAGACAATATCCACCTGCTGCCGCTCGTGGCGCTTGTTGTCCTCCACCTGATGACAGCTGGAGCCACGCCGGTATGGGCGGCAGAGCTCTCTCCTGGTCCTGAGCTAGCAACGCTCTCCCTGGAAGACCTCATGACCCTGGAGGTCACCTCTGCCGCACGAAAATCGCAATCAGTGGCAAACACCGCAGCGGCAATCTTCGTTATCACCCAGGAGGACATCCGGCGTTCTGGTGTCACGAACATTCCCGATGCCCTCCGCATGGTGCCGGGCGTAACCGTCGCCAAAATTGATTCCAGTAAATGGGCAGTCACCGCCCGCGGGTTCAATGGACGTTTTGCCAGAAAACTGCTGGTTCTTATTGACGGACGCAGCATCTATACACCACTTTTTTCCGGGGTTTTCTGGGATGTTCAGGACACCCTGCTGGAAGATATCGAACGCATCGAGGTCATCCGCGGCCCCGGAGCCACCATTTGGGGCGCCAACGCGGTTAATGGAGTCATCAACATCATCACCAAGCAAGCCTCCGATACAACCGGTGGACTGATCTCCGCCGCTTCAGGCAATTATGATCGTGGCAATGTAGGCGCCCGCTACGGCGCCTCTCTTGGAGAGTGGGGTGCGATGCGTGCCTACGGCAAATACGTCAATCGTTTCGAGCAGAAGACGGAAGACAATCGGCCCGCCGATGACGGCTGGGACCAGGCCCGCGGAGGATTCCGGCTTGATGGCAAATCCGGGGCCAACTCGTTCACCCTCCAGGGGGATATCTATGGCGGCACGGAGCGAGAGACGTTTACCCTGCCCGACCTGTCCTCCGCCACCTTTTCCAGCACCCGCACAAGCAACACCAAGGTTGGCGGCGGCAATATACTTTCCAAGTTGACACACTCCTTTTCAGATGACTCGGAACTATCATTTCAACTGTACTACGACCGCACCATGCGCAACATGCCCGGTTTTCTCGATGAAAAGAGAAACACGGTCGATGTGGATATGTTACATCGTTTTCAATGGGGAAAAGTTCAGGACATTGTCTGGGGCCTTGGCTACCGCTTCACGGAGGACCGCATCAGCGGCTCCCACTACCTCTCATTAACCCCTCAAAACCGCAGCGAAAAACTGTTCAGTGCCTTTCTCCAGGATGACATCACCGTTATTCAGGACAGAGTACATCTGGTCATCGGCTCCAAGTTCGAACACAACGACTATACCGGCTTTGAAGTACAGCCCAGCGGACGGCTGATCTGGACTCCGAACGAACATTTAACCTTCTGGTCCGCTGTTTCTCGAGCCGTGCACACACCATCACGCGGCGAGTCGGATGTAACGCTGCAACAATCAATAATGCTTACTCAGTTGGGGCCTACCCCCATTGTCATCCAGGGTCCGGGAAACCTGCTGGCCGAGGAATTGATGGCCTATGAAGCCGGAATCCGGATTCAGCCCGTAGAGCGATTTACGGTTGATTTGACCGGCTTTTACAACATCTACAGGAGGCTGGTGGGTGTAACAACGCTTCTGCCTTCCGCTACCCAGCCCTACATACTGAATATGTTACGAAATAACCATAATGGAGAAACCTGGGGAGCTGAGCTGGCCGCCGATTGGCGGGTCCTTGCCCCCTGGCGTCTGGCAGCGGCCTATTCCTACATTACCGCTTCCAATGCTGCCGGTTTCAAACCACCGGCCCACCAGGTTTCGCTGCGCTCACAACTGGAACTGACTGAAAATGTTGAACTTGATGTGTGGGGACGTTTTGTTGATCAGAGCGAGGACTACCTGCTCAACAAACTGGCAGGGTATGTGACGCTTGATGTCCGCCTTGGCTGGCGTCCGGTAAAAAACCTGGAGGTTTCCCTGGTGGGCAGAAATCTTCTTCACCAACGCCAGCAGGAGTTTCGACCGGAATTTATCAATACACTTCCCTCAAGCGTTGGGCGTGAGGTTTACGGCAAAATCACCTGGAGTTTCTGAAAACAGGTTGATGAGTGTCCCTTCTCCCCAAGGGGCCCACAAGGCGGGCCAAAAGGAGAAGGCGCCCCGAAGGTGCGGATGAGGGAGATTGTAAGTCGTTACAAAAATTCAACCGGAAGCTTGCCCCATGACCCCCAAAACATCCCGTTTTCTCCTCACCTGTATCAGCGCGTATGCGCTGATCATTGCCGCACTGACGCTGTTGAACCGGCTGGGACCGGAACGGTGGTGGTTCTCTGCCATGAACCTGTATCTCCCCCAGGTATTCTGGCTGATTCCCGGTGTTATCTTGACAGCCATCTGCCTTGTTTCTGTCCGACGCTGGACCTGGGTGCCCCTGCTCTGCGTTGGCTGGGTTGCAGGCCCGATCATGGGATTCTGTTGGTCCACGCATGGATCACAGCAAACAACCGGAAATGCATCGCTACGGATCATGACCTGGAATTCAAAATACGGTCTGCACGGCAACTTGGCCCACAGAGCGCTTGAATATGACATCGACGAATACAGACCAGACATCCTCTTGTTTCAAGATGCGAACGGCTTACTGGATGGCACGTTGGGACGCTACTTCCAGAAATGGCACACCTATACCGACAGCCAGTTTGTAATAGCCAGCCGTTTCCCCCTGACAGGTGTGGAGGTGCGTTCGCTTAAATTGCCCTGGGAACAAATGACCTGCCTTCGTTGCCAGGTTCGGATCGGTCCAACGGTCATCACGGTGTACAATGTCCACCTGGAATCGCCTCGCCACGGCCTCAATGCCATCAGGGCGGCCAGAAAACAGCCTTGGTATCTGCCGAAAGCCATTCAGCAACTGGAAGGCAACGTGTACACCCGCCTCACTCAGGCTCGCATCCTGCGCGATTTTATTCTCCGTGAACGAGGCCCGGTTATTGTTGCCGGAGATCTCAATTCCCCCGACAGCTCCCTGGTATGCGCAGAGCTTCGGGATGTGGGTCTACATGATGCCTTTGCCGAGGGGGGGCGTGGCTACGGCTACACCTACGGACATTTTTTGTTGAAAAACAGACTCCCCAGGTTGCGAATCTCATGGATGCGGATTGATCATATACTGATGAGTTCACAGTTTGAAACAGTGCGCGCCTGGACCGGAACCGGAGAAGCATCCGACCACCGCCCCGTCATTGCTGATATTTTTCTGAAGCAGCCGTAGTTGATCTTTGAGGGGATAAAACGAAGAAAGTCTTAGAAATAAGACTCTTTTTGTGCTTTTTTCCCTCCCCCTTCAAGGGGGAGGGAGGTTTTTAGGAGTTTTTTATTAATCTGGCGCCTATACCCCTTGCAAGAGAGGGGTAAATAGGTGGAGGGAACTCAAATTACAGCTCATTCAAAATAGTCAGCCTCTTTCCACGGTACTCTTCCTCGGTGATAACACCCTTGTCCCGCAACTCCTTAAGGACGTTGAGCCGTTCCGCTACCTTGCCTGATTTACTGCTAAAAAGTTTGTTGATTGCGGAAGGTTGGGCAGCCTGTTCGCCCCCTTTTTCCACGACCGGTGCGGCAACCACTACCGGTTTCCAGTTATTGTCAAAGGAAACCCAATCCTGCCTGACCATGGTCAAGGCCATCTGACCGGGTTGGGGCAGCAACGTAAATTTTTCTTCTGTGGGGTAGCGCCTGCTGCCGGGTGTAAAGGGATACAAGCGGCGGTCTTGGCGCTCATTAACCAGCTCTTGTGCCTTGCCGATGATCAGGTTCAGCTTGCCCCCCTGGTAAAATACTCGACCTGAGACTACCCTGGGGCTCTTTGCAAACCCATAAGCGGATGTATACAGCCCGATAACGGCAAAGGTAACGTCCTCATTGGCGGAAGCTTGGCGCAACCCGTCCTGAAGCAGGGGAACCAAATTCTCAAGGGAACTTTTGGTAAAAAGCGGCACTGGTTTTTTATTTTCCGCGGTGGTCAGTTCGATGGCGCTCAATATTTCACCGAGTCGCTCCTGACTGATATCGGCCGGATGTTCATTGGGCAACTTCGGTTTATCCTTAAGTGCGTCCTGGCTCTCAATCTTCACGAATTGCTCGCGGCTCTCCCAGAGTACTTTTGTGTCCGATGCAATTGCAAGCGAAGCGCACGCGAGCAGCACCGTCATCACAACCAAAGCACACCAAAACCTGCTTATCGTCATCCATCCGCACCGCATCATAACGCCTCCCGTACTTATAAAAATAAATAGTAATCCAGCTCACCAGATTTTTTTCGTAGTGCAATCAAGGTGGTGCAAACCCACCTCTCACACCCCCTCTTTGTAAGGCGGGGAGCATTAAAATCCCCCCTCTGTGAATGGGGAGTTAGGGGGGATTTGCCTTATACTTTTTGGCACTGGCACTGTACCACTTTAACCACGCCCGCGCCAGACCAGAAACAAGAGCTTTTCAAAAAAAAGGGGGCACCGGATAGTGCCCCCAACAGTAAACCATAAATTTCAGACAACAGGTACCGTTCTACTCTGCCCCCTTCTCCATCAAGTAAAAGGGAGTTGAGTCAATTAAAACGGCAGTTTTCCATAGGCTAACAGACCGATTGCCGGAGCAAGAAGACCGGTGAAGGTCAAAATAATGAACGTCACGCCGAGAAGCTTGCCACTGACCTTGCCATAGGTTACTCCGGTAACCATCAGGCAGATAGCGGTAAAGGTCGTGAACATGAATGACAGGTAAGGTACCTTAGCGACGAGAAGAGAACCATCCGGCTTGCCTGATGGAGCGCCACCGGTGGCATAGATATACGCGTAGATCGCACAGACAATGGCAACAAGCAGAGCGCCATTACCTACGGTACGCAGGTCTTCCGCGCCCGACAAAAAGGCATGGGCGGTTTGCAGATAGAGGACACCGAATACTAACAGTGCTCCGGCTCCAAAGGCATCGCCGGTGGCAGCATTGAAAAATCCGCCTGCAACCGTGAGAATACCTACGACAGCACAGAGAAAGCCGGCAGTCTTGGCCTCACCGTACCCCAGGAAAAACAATCCAGCTGGAAGCCACATAATGCTGATTAATATAAGTATAGCGAGCGTCATAATTCTCTTCCTCCTAACCGTAGTATCCCCTCCCGGCCCGACAACACTGGCGGATACCGGGAGTGGGGGCGCAACAAATTGCATCATTCGGCTGTGGTCGGGTCGATCATCGTTCTCACTTCTGCCACGCTGTTGGCCGGAAATCCGCCCTGTTTGGCGTGCTCAAGCACCATCTCCTTGTTGGGAGCGATGTAGATGCAGTAAATCTTATCATCGGTAACATAACTCTGTACCCACTGAATCTGGGGACCAAGCCCCGAGAGGACGCTGCACGACTTCTGCGAAATGGCCTGCAGATCCTGGGCAGGAATTGCGCCGGCCCCTGGGATTTCCCTTTCAATCACATATTTAGGCATGGAAATCTCCTCTTCGTTGAGTAATCAGTGGTTACCAGTAGAACATCGTGCCGAAGGCGATCTGGTTTGTGTGCTGCGTTGCACCATCTTGCCATCTGTCCTGCGCATAGGTGTATTCAAGGATAAACTGGGTGAAGGCATTCATGTTATAGGTCAGGTCAACAACCCCCGACTCATGTTTCATGATCATGCCACCATTGCCTGTCAATTTATCATAATCGGTATTTTCCTGACGGGTCTGTCCATAGTTCATGCCGACCATAAACGACGGATTGATCTTGTAGGTAACTTGACCCAAAAAGCCCCAGTACAGGCGGGCATGTCCAAGGCCATCTGTTGCATTGCTGAAAACTCCACCATCCTGTACGCTGACCATGCCGAGGCCCTTGCCGCCGTAACCAGAGACGAGCAGGTTCAGACCCTTGATCCCGAAGCCAAGTCCGTAGGCGCCGCCGATGGTTTCATCTTCTTTACCAGCGCGAGCAGTGGTAAGTGCCTTATTGCGCGGTGCGGTCTGGAAGACACCGGAGAGCCAGGCCTGGGTGGAAACGCCGCCGCCAAAGGTCTTGGCAAAGGAGAGTTCCGCTTCGACGCGGGGTGAGTTGGTCTTTGCGGTTTCAGCAGCAATTTTGTAAGGTTCAGCCACTTCGAGTGCAAACTTCAAACCGCCAAAATCAGGCGTTGTATAGCGCATCTGCGGCCCGAAACCGGTATACAGGTAGCCGGAGCCGATATGGCCGAGAGTGACGGTATTAGCGCGGCCACTCGCGGTACCGGCGGTCAGCAGTACCATGTCGGTCAGGATGTTCTTACCCTGGTACAGGTTCAGGGCGCGACCGGCCAGGATCTCGCCATATTTACCCTTGGCGGTGTAGAACATTTCACGAAAGTCGATATTGGGACCAACCGAAAAACGTTCATCGCTTGTGAGACCCAGATGAGCGTTATTTCCATTCTGAATACTCGGATAGATGCCGATGCGAACGGTGGAGTCCACACCATTGGTGGTGGGGGCCTTGATGTTGAAAGCCACGACCGACGGGAGCAAGCCAACGCCTACACCAAAGCGCTGATTATAGCTAGTAGTATCACCATTATCGAGTAATCCACCACCGTGACCTGCTGAAGGTGCCGGGCTGGTCATGGTGTAGGTAGCGAACACGTCCACGATACCGTCCGTGGTCAGCTGCCAGCCATTTTCTCCACCCACCGCAAAACCGGCGCTACAGGGCTTGGTTGCCACCAGTGAAGCCGCCATACATAAACCGAGTGCTAACGTTACTGATTTTTTCATTCTTTTCCTCCCTCTCCTTCAATGGATTAGATTCGTACTGCCGATATTTCTTCCAACTGCGAAACATCGTGAATCGACATCAACTTCAGTGTGTTCTACTCTTGTTTGATCCCGCATCACTCCTTTCCTCTTCCCCACCTATTCTGCTTCTGCTGGAACCGTTCCAGGGTGCATGTCAGGCGTTGGGAAGAAATATTGAAATCCCCATCACAATGCAACAGTTTCTAATTGTATCGGGGTAACAAGCCCGCTGAGCTAATCACCCCTTCCGAAAAACATGTACAGCAGTCGCTTTGAATGATGCAAAAACCTGACTGCCTTGGTGTAACATTAAATATTCCAACGATTGATTGGTGATGGCTGCAACCAATTTAAAACCGCAATCCAGATACAGTTTGCTAAACAGCCCCATATGAACAATTTTTTTGACTGTGCAGCTGAGAACGTTTCTTGTGCTGGAATCTGGTCCGGGATTTGTCAATGAAACAACTACCTGATCAGGGTGTATGCAAATCACAGCTTTTTCTTTAAGTATCGCACTACCCATGATCTTCAAGGTCTGCCCAGAGACATCCAGAGAGAACAACCCCTGATCAACTGCAGTGACACTCCCGGACAGGATGTTTTCCATGCCGACGAAGGTTGCCACAAACTCGCTGGCCGGTTGGTCAATGATCTCCGTCGGAGAACCGCTCTGGATGATACTTCCCTCCTGCATGACCACAATCCGGTCTGCCAATCGTAAAGCTTCAGTCTGTTCATGGGTCGTCAGTATTGCTGAAATGCCTGTTTCCCGCAGAACATGCTCAAGGTCATCACTCAGAGCCAGACGACTGGGTGGATCAAGAGCTACAAAAGGCTCATCAAGCAGGATTACTTCGGGGTTTGTGGCAAAAGCACGGGCCAGACTGGTGCGCTGGGCTTCGCCGCCCGACAGTTTACGGGCTGAGCGTTGCGCAAGATGCACGATGCGGAAGCGATCCAGACAAGCCGTAACCTGCTCGTGTATCTGCTGTTTCGCACAATGTCGCATTTTTAAACCAGCGGCAACGTTTTCAAAAACAGTTGTGTCAAAGAGCAGTGGTTCCTGAAAAACCATGGACAGCTTTCTGCGATACGCGGTTGAAGCATATCCTGGTACAATTTTATGCTGTTTGAAGAGTATCTCTCCACTTGCCAGCGGCAGCAAACCAGCCAGAGAGAGCAGAAAACTCGATTTACCGGTCCCGTTTGGTCCAATCAACGCCACAGTTTCACTGCGTTTCAGATTGAATGACGGAATACTGAGTACCCGTGTACCTCCGCGAACCACCGTCAGATCGTGGACTTCCAACAACACATCACTACAACTCATCGTGGGCGCTGTCTTTGTTGGGCGACGGTGAGCATATAGTTGACGCCAAAACAGAGGCCAAGCAAAATAATGCTGAGTGCTATTGCTGCGTCAAAATTACCACGACTGGTCTCCATGACCGTGGCAGTGGTCAAAACACGCGTATACCCTTTGATGTTGCCGCCCACCATGATTGAGGCGCCAACTTCGGAAATAACCCCGCCAAACCCGGCCATGACGCCGGCCAGAAGCGGTAATTTGGCTTCCTTGATCAAAATCCACGCCATCTGGGTGCGTGAGGCGCCCAATGCCAGAATCTGTAGCCTGAGGTTGGTCGGCAGATTCTGGATGGAGGCGATGGAGATCCCCATCACGATGGGAGTGGCAATAATTGTTTGAGCTATGATGATTGCTGCTGGAGTATACAGCAGCTCCAGGTAACCAAGTGGGCCGTTTCTCCAAATCAGGATTGTGACAAACAGACCGACAACAACCGGTGGCAGCCCCATCCCGGTGTTGACAATACTTACCAGAGCGCGTTTACCGGAAAAATCGGTCAACGCCACCAAAGTTCCGCCACCAAGGCCGAGCACAAGACTTAGGAGCGTTGCAAAACCCGAAACTTTCAGGGAAAGCAGTGTTACAGCCAGCACCTCGGAATCAAGACTGATCAAAAGTTGCCAGGCCTTTATGATCCCTTCCAGAAAAAGATCCATTAGAGTACAAATACCTCCGGTGCATCAATAAAAGACAACTCAAGAAACAGAGTCATGCCAGGCACCCCGATTCAGGCGATGTATCAAAAGCAATATGCTCAAATGTCATTTCGCGCAAATCAATGCACAACATTTTGTTGCGCAGAAGCGTTCCCTCTCCAAGAAGCACCTTACATGCCTCGGCGACCTGTAGACTTGCCACCAATGCGGGGGTAAACGAGGGATTACCGATCTGCTGTTCAACACCCTTCTGCTCGCCTCGATTGCCTGCCAGAAAAAGCGAAATATCGTCACCCGGCAATTGTGTAGCAACCTGTCCGTACCAGCCTCCGATGGCACCATACACAAGCGGGATCTGCAGTTCGCGGCAGATGTTCGCAAGAGTCCGCCGTGTCGTGATGGAGTCCAACCCATCCAGGACAATATCAGCACCGCTGAGTAAGTCCCTGCCGTTTTCATTGTTAAATTCGATTTGAAGTGCGGTAACGGTAACGGCAGGATTGATCTCTCGGACACGCGCTGCAGCAGCCGAGACTTTTGATGAACCGAGCAGATTTGGTGAAGAGTATAATTGGCGATTGAGATTGTGTTCTTCAAACGTATCAGGATCAAGTATTATGATAGCGCCTATCCCGAGACGGGTCATTTCTTCTATCAAATATCCACCCAACCCTCCGCATCCAACAACAACCGCAGTACTGCGAAAGAGTCGGAGCTGTTTCGAGGTGGATATGGTCTGCCGGTTACGTTGATAACGCGCCGGCAATAAACCGTGTTCAAGTATGGCTTCCTCTACCTGCGAAATGCTCAAGCGATAATCCTGGGCTGCGGCAAGTTGAACGTACCACGAAATCAGGTCCTCGCGAGCATGAGAAAGGAGGTAGGAGGTGAGATCCAAAACTACCCTCCTCCAACCAGAGGGAAGATGCCGAGATTGTCTCCATCTGTTAGCTGTTTATCGAGTTCAGCATGTTTTGAATTAAGCATGATAATACCTATTTCAGGTTCGGGGATCTCAAGCTCTCTGACAATGTCAACAATACGCGTTCCAACCGGGTAGTTACGCGGTTCGGCAACAAAACGCCCAACTCGAAAGGTTGCAAAGAGCTTAACATTGATGTGTATTACTTCGTTCGCCGACATTACAATTCCCCTGACATCTTCGATTCAAAAGGTTGGTTGATGAGTGCGGACACTCGCAAAAGTGCCCGCACTTTCTACCAACATAGTGCTAATACAGAAAACCGTACTTAAAAGTTCCAGAACTCGTCAATTTCAGCATCGCTGAAATCCCATACCAGGTTATGTGGGGCACAGGGTTCAAAATTGAAGAAATCCGGAAGACGGTCATGGCTGGCATTGAAGCCGGCTTCAATATTAAACTTGCGCTCGGTCTTCAAAATGTACTTGCCAAGGTTAACCACATCATCACCAGTCAGGGCGATACCGAAGCGGGCATTGATCATGTCGATCAGAGCCGGCAGACATTCAGGAATGTCAAGGGCCGGGAAGGCGACAAAGATACACATACCGGTTGAGTCAACTGCTGCAGTAGCGATCTGCAGGTTACGGGAAAGCTCAACCTGGCCGTCCTTTTTGAGCGGATCAACATAACCGCCAACATTCAGGATGTTGGTTGCAATAGTGTATCCGGCGGTATGGTCAGCGCCCATGGTGCTGGTGGCATAGGTGATGCCAATACCTTTTACGGTACGAGGATCGTAGGCCGGAATACCCTGGTTCTTGACTACCGGTACGCGAGTTACTCCGTAGGTTTTACCAACAGATGCGGTACCGTTTCCAAGTATACGTCCTAGCGGCGTGCCCTTGCCAATTTCCTCGTCAAGCAAACGGAGTATCCCTTTACCGTCACCAAACGGAATAATTCCGGCTTCCATGGCCACAGCAAACATGACAACACCCTCAATTGAATCAATCCCGATGTCGTCCATCAGGCTGTCAGCTTTGGCGATGTCATCCAGGTCTTCTACACAGCAGTCGGCGCCCATGCCCCAGATGGTTTCATATTCAAAGCCGGAAGTGATGTAATTTCCGTCCTTGTCATTGTAAACCTGGGAACACTGGATAATACAACCGGCGTGACAACCGTGCTTGGTCTTGCCGCCACGGGCAGCGATGGTGTCGTGCATGGTTTCGCCGGAAATCTTGTCGTGGGCAGCAAACTGTCCGGTTGTAAAGTTGCGAGTCGGGAGGCCGCCAGCTTCGTTAAGGATGTTAACCAGTACGTTCGTGCCATAGGTCGGGAGTGCCTGACCGCTGACGGGGTGATCCAGCAGTGCCTTGGCAAACGTACGGGCGGCAAGCTTGAATTTATCCGGATCGGCAACCTTGACTCCTGGTGCGCCTTCACCATTGATGGAAATGAATTTGATTTTTTTGGAGCCCATGACTGCACCAAGACCGCCTCGACCGTGACTGCGGATCTTGCTGTCGGGGTCTTTAACCGAGATATTGGCTGCTGCCATCTTCAACTCACCGGCAGGACCGATGGTAAGGATACCTGTTTTCTTACCCAAACGGGCTTCAAGAGCCTGAATGACGGCAAAATTTCTCATGCCGACCAGTTCGGTCTCTTCATTAATGGCTATACCATCCTTGTCAATGTGCAGGTTGTACCACTTGTCTTCCTTCGGCATACCTTCAATGATCAGTGCCTTGACACCAAGCCTGGACAGCAGTTGGGCAGCTGTGCCACCAGCGTTACTTTCCTTGATGGTGCCGGTCAGTGGGCTCTTTGCGCCAGCTGAAAGGCGGCCTGAGTTGGCAGCAGGTGTACCGGAAAGAAGACCGGGGGCAAAAACAAGTTTGTTCAATTTACCAAGCGGATGACAGGTGGGGGGAACTTCAGCAGCTACGATGGTTGAGGTGAGTCCGCGACCGCCGTGCCCAGCCCATTCAGCCGGCACGCTTTCGATCTTTGTGGTCAGGTCAGTCATGTTTACGCGTAAAATCTTGTCCATGGTATCTTCTCCCTTGTTTAATTTTTTCCCTCTACAACGAGGATAAACTCCTTTCCAAAAGGGAGGCTCCGCTGTTTCCAACGAAACCCGTTGGCCGTGCACCATGAGGTTTTCCCTTTTAGGTCACAAGGCTCGGAGATAGCAATGGTATTAAAAATTGTGCAACTGTTTTTTTAGCGTTTTTACAATGATGGGCAGTGTGCAAGGACACTGCCCATCATTTTCAAACATTCCCTCCGTGTACAGAGGGATCAAACATTGAATTACAGAGCGGCCTTGAAGATGCCAATAACCTGATCCAGCGTAGCTTTACGCGGGTTGGTGAACTGGCAAGCATCTTTCT
>JACAAY010000036.1 GCA_013377095.1 Desulfuromonadales bacterium | reverse complement strand
ATTCGTATCAAGATAATCAGAAAAAAGCGTGCCATTTAATCCGGGAAGCAACACCCCCATGCCAGGCTCTATAAGAAGAGCCAAGGTGCTTCTGCCAAGCTGTGCATCATGGGGCATGCCATGACCGAGAACGATAATGGCTTTGTTACCCAGATTGAGGTAACCCACGCCAATGGTAAAGCCGAGCGTCGTGCTGCTAAAAAGATGACGAAGCGCCAGAAGGGAAGCCGGAACAAGCGCATCACCGTGGCTGCTGACAAGGCCTATGACACTTCTGACTTTGTCGATGACATGCGAGAGCTCAACGTTACTCCGCATGTTGCCAGCAAGAGCAAGGGGACGGCGGTTGACGGGCGCACCACCCGGCATGCCAGCTACCGGCAGAGCCTGAAGGATCGAAAAAAGATCGAAGAGTTCTTCGGCTGGGCCAAGGTCATAGCCGGATTCCGGAAGCTCAGACACGTCGGACTGGAAAAGATCAGATTCTACTTCAGTCTGGCTGCTGGCTGCTTCAACCTGGTCAAACTGAGAAATCTCATCGCCCAAACGTAGGAGAAATGTGCCCTAAACGCCAAAATGGCATCAAAAAAGGGCAAAAACGAACCAGATTTCAAGTCAAAGAGCAGGAAAAACAACCTGCAAAGCTATTCATCCCTGTTCAGCAGGTCCCCAAAAAATGCTGAGTGGGAAGCAGGGACAAAAAGAGACGTTTTTCAAAGGTCTGTTAACGTCGTGGCCGGTGAGCGGGATTCACCGCTCCACGGCTTGGTTAGCATCCTCAATTAACTTCGTAACACGCCTTACTCGCTTACCCGGCGCTTTATTTGAGCCCTGTGACGCATCATTTCTAGGTTTACTTGCAATAACGTTATTCTTTCGTAGCAACTCCATTGCCTGTATATCAATTTGTTCCACAGCTATATCTATATGAAGTTTTTGAATGAGAGGTTCTGGGAGTATATCGGCATAAATTTTAGCTACAATATCAACTCGCCCTGAACTTGTTCCACCTACTATCATTCGATACTTTGACTTTATATTTCTCTTTGGTTGGAGTGCTCGCGTCTCTAAACTCGCAACCCAAGCGTCGTTTTGCTTAGCTACTGCAAGTGATGCACCGCCAAATCCATCAATATCATCGAATGAAATAGAAATTGAAGAATCTCGTTCTTTTTCGGGTTTTTTGACCTTGAGTTTTGTATTTGTGCTTACCGTCAAGTTGGAAATGTTTGTGATTACTTTCATGTCTATAAATATATCTCGTGCACCGATAACGCCATTATTTGTTAGCGCAAATGCAATCTGTTGTAACATTGCAGCATTCACAAGATATTCTACATATTCCTTGTAATAGTCACGATTCTTACGACTATAAAGCAATGAACTTAAGCTACCTTTACTTTTACTATCATCGTTATTTACAAAATCAGGTACTGATTCAATATCACTAACATTTAGGAATGTTGATTTGATTTGTAGTTCCTTTCCAATAGGGTTCCCTGTTTCAATATCGCAAAATTCAAGCTCTATTTCAGAACCTGCAGTTTTACGCCCATCATGAGTAGCCTGTGCTTCGGTTGCAACTAATGTACGAAGCTGGATTTCAATTTGCTTTGCCAATTTGTCTCTGAATTCAATTTGACTCAAAAACGATTCAACCAGCGCATTTGGGAAGGTCTTTTCTTTAAATTCTCTGAGCTTAGCTAGTTGATCAAGTTCAATTAAATTTGGATCTTTCTTTACTTGAGAAAAATACAGCATTACTGGCTTCCCCTGGCTCGCAACGCGTTCAATTTCTTCCAAAGTACCACTATCTGCCACACCAGTTGGACTCCCAATTCGTGTCCAGAAAATCCCTATAACCAAATCACAATGATCGACTACTTGCCTATTGATGACATCCTGAGGGCGAGATCCGTATTCAGGCGCTGTGTGCGTTTCCCAACGCAAAGGCAATATCACAATCCTCCGCTCTGGCGAGTTGAGATCGTTCCATTCTTGTATAGTTTTAACTGCAATTTCGCGTTCATCTATAACATCTGACGGAGATGCGATCAAAACTCTGAAAACTTTTGCTTCGTATGACATAATACCCTCCTAGTGTTAGATAATACTTATTAGTATGTTTCCCTATATAAACCATTTATTCCTTATGTAATGAATAAATGGCTTATATAGGGAAGCTTGAAAATTCCTTATACAGGTAACTTTACAATCTGTTTAGCCCTTCACGTCCCTCTTCACCAGCCGTCGCGTACCTTTCTGTCCCGGTTTCAGATGGGGATAGGTTTTCATGTTTTCAGTAAGAATCTCTCCCGAAATGCACAAAGCCGCTCCGTCAGCGTGAACTGACAAAGCGGCTTTGTGTTGACGTGCGCTGATATTCAATCGCCTCTCCTCGGCTTAGAAAAAGAACATCATACTCATACACCAGGAGAGTTGAAAATGTAAAGCGGTTCACATAAGCCGGTTTTTACTATTTGACCGCTGTCACCTCATACCCCTTGCCCTCCAACCGGTCGATAACCTCCCGGATGTGCTCGTACCCCCGGGTTTCCAGTTCCAGGATCACCTCGGTTCTGCCGATGGGGAGGGCGAGGGAGCGCCGGTCGTGATTGATGTAGTAGATGTTGGCCCTGGTTGCGGCGATGTCCGTGGCCAGGCGGGCCAGCGAGCCGGGGATGTCCGCCAGCTCCACTTTCAGCTTCAGGTAGCGCCCCCCGGCCACAAGACCGCGCTCAACCACCGTTGCGATGGTCTTGACGTCAATGTTGCCCCCGGACAGAATACAGACGGTTTTGCCTGAGGGTTTGGCGATTTTTCCATGCAGCAGGGCCGCCAGGGAAACCGCTCCGGCCCCTTCCACCAGCAATTTGCTCTGTTCCAGAAGCAGGACGATCGCCTGGGCGATTTCCTCTTCCTCCACCAGCACCACCTCGTCAACCAGCTCGCGGATGATGCGGAAGGTTGATTCTCCCGGTCGTTTGATGGCGATGCCGTCCGCCAGGCTCATTCCCACCGGCGTCTCCATCAGATGCCCCTTTTTCAGGGAATAATGCATGGCCGGTGCCGCGGCAGTTTCCACGCCGATGATCCGTACCTTGGGGCGGGTTTCTCTGATGGCGGTGGCGATCCCGGAGATCAGCCCGCCGCCGCCGATGGGAACGATGACGGTGGAAAGGTCGGGAAGTTCGGACAGTATCTCCAGTCCGATGGTTCCCTGGCCGGCCATGACCAACGGCTCTTCAAAGGGGTGCACAAACAGACTGCCGGTTTCATCACGTCGCACCAGTGCAGCAGCTTTGGCTTCGTCGAAATTCCTGCCGACCAGCACGATTTCCGCGCCATGGTCACGCACGGCATGGACCTTCTGAAGCGGCGTGTTTTCCGGCATGAACACGGCGGAATTGATACCGAGCAGGCGGGCTGCGAAGGCGACCCCCTGGCCGTGGTTGCCGGCCGATGCGGTCATGACGCCCCGTTCAAGGGCTTCCCGAGGCTGGCAGAGCAGGAAGTTCAAGGCGCCCCGGATTTTGAAGGAACCGGTCCGCTGCAGGTTTTCGCATTTGAAATAAACGGGCAGTCCGATTCGGTCGCTGAAAGGGTGGGAGAGAATCAGCTCGGTGCGGCGAATCCGGGAAACCAGCCTGTCGGCGGCTTCCCGGATCAGGGAATAGGGCAGGAGAGGGTAGGGAGCGTTTGGGGGATCAGGGGGAGTGACCATGGTGATTGTGGCCTCTTATTCGGTACGTGCTTTTCACCCAGTTACTGTATCACCAGTTGTTCCACCGTCAATCTGCCTGAAGCGATGGTCAGGACGCCGCCCATGTTTGTATAGCCGCTGCGGCTACCAAATCCAGAAGCATATCCCCCAAGTATTGATATTGCGACCCCACGATTCATGAACAGATTTTCGATAAATGAAATTCCCCGGGTTTTGATTATGTCATTGGCCTGAGTTGCGGTATAGGCACTGTTCAAAGTTCCATACGGCGTTGTTGAAGACCCTATTCGCGCATAGTCATGCAGGGTAAATGTTGCTGTTGAGTTCCAGTCTTTGGTCATGCTGAGGATGCAGTTGCCGCTGCCGCCGCAGTCGCCACTCCAGCCACTAAAGGACGAACTTACGGAAGCTGTGGGCGTCAGGGTGACAGACGTACCTCTGGAGAAGTTGCCGCTGCAGGTGCCGCTCGTGCATGATATACCTGCCGGAGCGCTGGTGACAGTGCCGCTACCAGTGCCGATGAGAGTGGCGTTTATTACGAAATCAGGACTCTGTCTGACAGTAAATAAACGACCCGCAACAAAAATCGTACCGCTCCGCAAGGCATTCGTCAGGTTCGGCGATACCGAATAGGTTACCGTTCCATTCCCGTTGCCGCTTCCGGACGTTATCGTGACCCAGTCAAGGCTTTCGCCAGCAGCCCACGGGCAGCCGGTTTGGACCGTCACGTTGAATGTACCGGTTCCTCCACCGGCGTTGAAATCCGTAGCAGCCGGTGCGAGAGAACTGCCATTTGTGCAGGTTTGCACGACGTTCGAAAGGGTATGTGTCCAAGTGTGATCAGATGCCTGCATAACCCAGCTGTACAGCGATTCGGTATAGCCGTTGCCGGGCCACGGGTCCATGTATTGGAGATAGGTTCCGTTTTCGCGATAGCCGTATCCGATCAGAAAATGACCACCACCTTCCGTCCATCCGAAACGCATCACAAACGGACGTCCGGAATTCAGTTCGGCAACACCGGCTTGTTGGGTTAGATATGCCGCTAGCGTGCTGCTGGTAACGCCCCAATGTCCCAGTATGCCCTGAAGACTTCCTCCGGCAGTGTTGTTTGAAGAGTT
Source organism: Desulfuromonadales bacterium (assembly GCA_013377095.1). Taxonomy (GTDB): domain Bacteria; phylum Desulfobacterota; class Desulfuromonadia; order Geobacterales; family Pseudopelobacteraceae; genus Pseudopelobacter. The sequence goes on along the minus strand of JACAAY010000036.1, from coordinate 39,775 downwards.
GCCCCACATAAAGTTCCAGTTGTTGCAGTTCGTGTTTGTCCAGTTAAAGTCGGTATTACCGCAACAGTCGCTTCTGTTGAACGCGTAGTTGGCCATGGCGCATTGCTCAACACGCGTTCGAAAATAATCCAGAACAGACTGGCTCGATCCGGCCCAGCACCATTGGCTGTGTTCCTGTATCCGCTCCGGTACTGCCAGAGTCAGGTCCGATGCCAGTGGTATTTCCATCTGCACGAGTGTCAGCAGTGCGGCGAAAAACACTGTCAGAATGGTCTGCGATTTCATGAGAGCAATCTTCTTACGCTTTGTCGTCGTTTGTCGGCGCATGGTCAGCTCCTGTTCTGAAGGTTCATACGAACCTGCTCTCTGAGACTCGGAAGCACATCACCAGGCTTGCCGACCTGCAAGGCGCGAACTGCCAACAAAGGTTTGGCCATCATTTCCCGTGCGGAAATCAGCGGGACAACCCCCAGAATCGTTCCCCGGTCCGATAGCTCAATAAAATCAGACTTTGCCTGATAGGAACGAATCAGAGTATGTGTAAAATTAGAAGCAGGCCACTGCTCCAGCACAGACGCAAGCTCCATGGCCAGACCGTGAGCACCGAATGAAACCGCAGTCCAACTCCCATCGAGCAAGGTGACGGTTAAGAGCGCTTTCGGAATACCACCGCTCAGCACCAGAAACTGCCAGGTGTCGGACGGTGTGGAAAGCGTGGAGAGGTGCTCATCCCCAACACTTGCCAGAACCTTTGCGGGAGCGAGGATCGAAATCCTGAATCCCTGGCCGATGACAGCGGCATCAACCTCCTGAGTGTTGCTGAACCCGAGCTTATCGAGATTCCTTACCCCCGGAGACTTAAGAAAAGTTGTGAGCCCATCTTCCGCAGCCCGTAATACATCGGCGGAAGGAGACTCCGCAGCCTGTACCACCTGTCCAAGTGCGATAAAATAGAGCGTGAATAACACCAGTATCATCTTTTTCATGCGGCTATCTCCTCGGAAATTGTCTTAATTCCATGTATGTAAAGGTAAAAATATATTTTGTATAGGTGAAAGAGCAAAAAAGAAGTAAGCGGATCAGGTTGAGGGGCTTTAGCTTTCACCCGCATAAATCGACCGACAATCGATTGGTCAAAGAAATAGAAAAGCCGCCCTGATTCGGTTCAATCATGCCATTGTCGTAAAACGTGCCATTACTTACTTTGAAGAGACTGCCCAGTGTGGCATACCCGGGCCCTGCGCTGTTGTCTGCTCCAAGGGGCTCGAAAGCGAGCACCGACAATGGCGGAGCCCCCGCCAGGGTTGTCCCTGGAAAAAACAGCACGGTAATGCATCCGCAGAATAACAGGTAAGCCAGCATTCTCTTGATCATCTCTGTTTCCTTCCTCTGATGTTATGACCTGTTTGCACACGTCCCTGCATGCCGTGCTTCCGCGCGAAGTTCTGGCCCACCGTCATACGGGCTTTCTCTAATTACGTGTCAGGGTGAAAAACAGCATGTATTGGGTTTGAAAAGCCGCCCCGAAACCGGTACGGCTTTTGTGTCTGAAAAGATGAAAGCTACTGCGTGATCGTTACATCATTTGCCGACAGGCTGCCCCCCTGGGTGACCAGCTGCCCTTTTATTATTATGGATTCCGCGTTTGAGTCTCCCCCAGTAACCGTCAAAACTCCATGCAGCGTGGTGGGGGTGCTGCTTCTGGTCAGGAAGGCACCATCCCAACCGCCGCGCAGGTTGATCGATTTATCCAGTGTAAATACCCCATCACACAGCGTTCCATAGCCGCGGATTTCGGCGCCGCTCAGTGCGGTGGAAAGCGCCGTGGACAGGCTGGCATAGGAGGTCGAAGTGGTCTGGTTCTTGGCCTGGTCCTGGGTGTAAGTGAACTGGTCGGCGCTGCTGACGGCGCTGGTCCCGCCGGGGGTGGTGACGGTGATGTCGGCGATCTGGCCGGCTACACCTGCCGGAGATACGGCGGTGATCTTCGTGTCGGAAACGACCGTGACACTTGTGGCGGAGCTGACGCCGAAAGCAACCGCCTTGGCTCCGGTGAAAAAATTTCCGATGATGGTGACCGTCGTGCCGCCGCTGGCCGTGCCGTTGGCGGGTGTAACGGCCGTGACAGCCGGAGTAATACTGAGACCATTGCCGCCGGCCACGTAGACGCTACGGATTTCGTCCATGGTCAGGGCGCGGTTGTAGATGTGGATCTCGTCCAGAAGTCCCTGGTACCAGCCGTATCCATAGCCCGCCTCGCCGAAGGAGCTGGACGGGTAGACATTGGTCCGCAGGCTTGTCAGGCCGGTTCGTCGCAGCAGGCCGTTGACGTACAGTTTAGGTGTTTTGGCGTCATAGACCATGGCAACGTGCATCCAGCCGTCGGACAGGATATCGCCGGGAACAAGGTCATACACCAGCAGCGACGGCATGTAGTCGCTGGAATGCTCAATAACCGCGATCTTGTTGCTTCCCACCGAGACCCCGGCGCCGGCGTCGGTGGAGCTGTTTTGATTTTCCGGGAAGATGGCGTAGCGCTGCCCGGATATGCCCGCGTAACCGGATTGCGCCTCGGCCAGCGAGGATGCGGTAATGGTTGTTTCCGGTTTGGCCCAGAATTCCATGGTGAAGGAATTACTTGCCGTGCCCTTGTAGCTTGCGCCTTTGGAGATATAGTCGCTGCTGCCGTTGAAGCTAAACCCTTCCCCGGTTTTGCCCGCGGCAAAAACCGACCCGGAAACCGGTTCGCAGGTTATGGTCAGGGCGCCTTGTTTTGCCGTGCCCGGAATCGGGTCGGAACCGCATGCCGTATTGCTGAATGTAATGCCGCAACTGGAACTGCCATAGGTGCAACTGCCGCAGCTTATGTATTTGCCGTTGGCGCCGTAGGACGTGTATGAGGATACGATTGTCGCTCCGCTGTCGCATGCGAGGATTGCGGTTGCGTTTTCAGCTACGGTTGTTGTCTTGTTTGCGGAGGAATGAATGATTCCGTTGTTCCCCCCGATAAGGTCAATGGCGTCCCATTCGCCGCGCCACCAAGAAATCAGGCCCGATGGCTGAGTTGCACTGAGATTGGTGGGCGCGCCCAGGTACTGGAACGAAACCGAACCGTTGCTGACTCCGTTCGCGTTTGCAACCGTAACAGGCGCCGAGGCCCAGGATGCGCCGGCCGGTGTCGTGGCGGTGATTTGCGTGTCGGATTCGATGGTGTAGCTAGCGGCGGCGTTGCCGCCAAAGGTGACTGAGGTTGCGTCGGCCAGATTGGTCCCGCTGACGGTCACCATGGTACCGCCGGATGCGGAGCCGCTTGCGGGTGAAATCGAGGAAACGGTCGGGAACTGGGAGATGGTGAGTGTGTATGCCACTGACGTGGATGCTGCGTATTTGGTCTCACCTGCGTAGGACGCGGTAATGGTATGAACTCCCATCGTCAGAGATGAGACCGCGAGCGAAGCCTGGCCGTTGGCGTTCAGAGCGCCACTGCCCAGGGTGGCGCTGCCGTCCTTGAAGGTGACTGTTCCGGTAGGGGGGGCGATTCCCGATCCTTTGCCCACCGTGGCGGTTAGCGTCACGGACTGGCCGTAGACGGACGGATTGGGTGAGGCGTTGACCGTGGTTGTCGTCACCTGGGGCACGATGCTGAAGGCGCCGCCCAAGGTCAGGCTGTAGCCGCCATAGCGGGGGTAGACTGCGCTGGCATCGCCCGAATAGCTGCTGATCACCAGATAATAACTGGTGTTTGCTGCCAGAACGGTGCTGGTGAGTTTCGCATGGGGATAGCCGTTGCCGTCATCATCGGCCGCAAGCAGGTTTGTCTGGGGGGATGCCGGACTGAAGGATGAATAGAGCGCCAGAAATGAATCTATCTGGGACGTGTTGTTGATTGTGGCTGTCAGCGTATCCCCGGCAGTCGTGGTGCGGATTTCAAGGACCTCATAGGGCATGCCCGTATTTGCGGAGAGGGGATAGCCGCTCCTGTCCGTGATCCTGTTCCAGGTCGGGTAGGTGACGTTAATGGCGCCGTTGGCCGTGACAGCCGCTCGGGCCGGGCTGAGCCAAGGCAGCATCAGAGCAGCCACCAGCAGAGTGATGAATGTATTCGATTTCAGCATTGCCGATCTCCTTGAATTCAGTTTTGCGAGGGAAAAACGCCTTCCACGGCTATGATGCAGTTGAGAGTGTTATAGGGCATCATGTTGTTATGGGGCTGATTACCGCCGGCCTCGCCGGTTGAAGATGCCGACATGCTGGCGGACGGGTTGGATGCGTACAGTTTTCCCGAGGCTGGTTGGCCATAGACAAGGTTGGCTGCGGGAGTGGTTTCGGTAGCCGGGCTGCTGGAGGCTTTCATGGGGTGGCTGTGAGCCGGTAGCTGTGATGGAGTGAGCGTCACCGTTTCAGCTCCGCCGCTCTGTCCCTGGGTATAATTGGAGAGTCCTGCCCCCTGACCGGCATGATCCATTATCCTGCCGCGCATGTCCGGCAGGTTGAAGGTGGTAACTCCATCGCCCCCGTAGGTGGTGCCGATCAGGGCAAAAAGAGTATCATATTGACTTATTTGAAGCGCCCTGCCGTCGCAGGGCAGCCATCCCATGGGGGCAAAATTGAAGGCAACCCAGACCATTTCACCAATGTAGGGTTCCGCTTCGGCCTGGACCCTGCCTGGCAGGCAGAAGGTCGAAATCAACACGGCCAGAAGCAGGCCGTGGATGTGTTTTTTGAACATAACTATTCTCCTTGTTATGATTGACTGTGCAGCTGTTGTTATGGGCGGGTCGGAAATACACCCGAGGTCGCGATGATGCAGGTCATGGCCACAAACGGTTTCATGTTGTTATGGCTGGCCCCGTTGCCGGCGCCGGCAATGCTGTTGGGCGACATACTTATTGTGGGGCTTGTGCCGTACGCGGACACGCCGCTGCTGGTCTTGGCAAGGTATAGCCCGCCGGGAGTGGTGGCTGTCGCCTCTGCCGGATCAGCTTTCAGGGGGTGCGTATGGGCAGGCATTTCAGTGGTTGTCAGCATGTGAGATTCTTCCCCACCCGTTTCACCCTGCATATGATAACTGTTGGCTGTGTAGCTGACATGGATCGGGGCTCGCCCGCGCAGGTCAGGCAAAGCAAAAGTAGATGTTCCATTGCCGCCGTAGGTGGTGCCAAGCAGGCTGAACAGTGCAGCGTTTGATGAGATTGGTATCAGGCTGCCGTCACATTTTGCCCAGCCGCGTGGCGCAAAGTCGAAGGCCACCCACCTGACCTCGCCAATAAAGGGGTCGTCTGCCCAGACCGGTTGGCAGAGCAGAAGGCTGGCAAGGAGGATGAGTGTTGTGCGTACAGATAAACGTTTTTGTGTATTTTTCTTCATGATGTTGTCTCCCTGATTCAGTTCCGCGAAGGAAAGAGGCCATTTATGGCAATGCAGCATTTCACGGCAAGGTATGGCTGACGGTTTTCATGCGCCTGACCACTGCCACTGCTTCCCACTGCTGTTGCGCCCAATGTGGCATCAGCGGCTGAGTATGTGTAGATGGCGGAAGCGGTTGGGGCAACACCGGCAACATTGCCGGTGGGTGAGGCTGATTTTTGCGTTCCGCCATGGGCATACAAGCCATGGCCATGGGTCGGGATCTGGCTCTCGGCAAGAGTCACACTCTCGGCGCCACCCGTGTTGCCTATGGTACGGGGAGATAAACCGGTTCCCGTTCCCGTACCGAGCATGGTTCTCCCCCTTAGGTCGGGCAGGGCAAAAGTGGACGTGCCATTACCGCCGTATGTCGTGCCCAGCAGGGAAAATAACGCCTGATTCGTTGAAATATTCATTACCTGGCCATTGCACTCAGCCCAGTATCTGGGGCAGAATGTTGCTGCCGTGCAGACTATTTCACCTATGAACGGCTCCGTGCCTCCCGCAATAGCTTTTGTTGGCAACCCCGGACCGGTGCTGAGACAGATTGCGCCGATTGCCAGAAGTGACCGTACTCGTTTCCTTGAAATCTTTTTTTGGATCATGATTTGAACTCCTTTTGTTGGAAACATTCAATGTGGCCCCCGTTTGTTGTTGATGATTGAATAGTCAGAAAAGATTTATGTATGTTCCAGCGCAGGGTTTGACAGGATCCGGTTGGCCAGGCCCATGGTGGCCCGGGGACTGAGGTGGCGCTTGCCGGCCCGGATGTCCGTTACGGCTGCCAGCAGGATATCGGTGGTTTCACGCTTGCTGACGTAGCCGTTGGCTCCCCGGTTCAACGCCATTTCAATCACAGCGCTCTCCTCGCAGATGGAATACACCAGTACGGCAATGCCGCGTTGGCGCAGTCCCGCAATCAGGTCGAGGCCGCTTTCATCACCGAGGGAGAGGTCCAGGAGCGCCATGTCAGCGTTACTTGAATCGATCCGCGCCATGGTTTCAGCAATATTGCCCGCTTCACCACAGACGGTGTGAGCTTCCTGGGAAAGCAGCACTCTCAGGCCCTGCCGTACCGCGGGATGATCGTCGATCAGAAATATTCGCGCCATTTCCATGGCAGTTGTGTTCATCGTATGAGACCTCCGCATGGGTATCTATAGCGCAAGAATCAATTGATGTATGCCGGGGGAACCACTGTGTTTTGTAGGGGGAAACACATACAGGCACCGGGTGGGTCAGATGGTGGCCGCACTGGTTGGGTAGCGGCGTTTTGTGGAAACAGCCTGGAGGCTAGTACTGCCGGTTTTTAATGGCGTAGCGTCTGAGCTCCTTCATGCCGTCCAGGCTCAGTTTGTCAATGATCCTGGAATAGTATGTTTCCACGGTGCGGACACTGATGGAAAACGTAGCAGCGATGTCCGCATTGCTTTCACCCTGTCCGAGCAGGGTCAGGATCTGCCGTTCGCGGTCGCTCAGCAGGCTCTCCCGTTTCGGCTCCGGCAGGGAGAGCGCCCGGTTGGCCAGGCTCTGGGCGGCGCGTGGGCTGATATGGCGCTGTCCGGCGTGCAGATCGGCAATTGCGGCCAACAGGACATCCGCCATTTCCCGTTTGGTCACATAGCCCTTGGCCCCGTGCGCAAAGGCTTTTTCGATGGTTTCGGCGTCTTCGTGCATGGAGTACACCAACACGCTCGCTCCGAGCCGGCCGATAGCCTCGATCAGATCGAGCCCGTTCTCTTCACCCAGGGAGAGGTCAAGCAGTGCCACGTCGGCTCCGGATGAGCCGATCCGGGCAAAGGTCTCGGTACCGTTGCCGGCTTCGCCGCAGACGATGTGGGACTCCTGGGAAAGCAGCAGTTTCAGCCCCTGCCGCACCGCGGGATGGTCATCAATCAGAAAAATGCGCGCCGTTTTTCTTGAGCTGGTACCACTCATTCTTTTGAATCCTCCTCCGTCAAACCTTTTTTACAGGCAACGCTACAGGTCACCAGGGTTCCGCCATCGTCCCCATCACTGACGGTCAGGGTTCCGCCGATGATCCTGGCGCGGTGGGCCATGATATCCATGCCCAGCCCTCCGTCCGTACCGGCCGCTCTGCTCCTGCCGATACCGTCATCACGCACCGTCAGAACGACCGCATTGCGGTTGGCGCAGTGCAGTCCCACAACGATCCGGTGTGGTCGGGCATGCTTGACCGCGTTGGTGATCGCCTCCTGGGCGATGCGGAACAGTTGGGTAACGTTGCTGTTGGAACAGCAGTCGCATGCGCGCTCCTGATTGAATTCCATGGCGATCCCGCTTGATTCGCTCAGGCGACGAACCAGTGCATCAAGGGAAGGACTGACCCGGTGGGGGGCATGCTCCACGGGCCAGAGGCCGCGGGACAGATCATAGGCGTGATTGACGGACTCCTCCAGCAGCGACGAGAGCTGGGACAGTTCAGGCTGCTGCAGGCCTTTGCCGGCCAGCTTTCGTTCCAGGGCGGAAAAAAACAGTCTGGCGCCGGTCAGTTGTTGACAGAGTCCGTCATGAAGATCGTGGCTGATGCGTCGGCGTTCATCCTCACTGACCGTTACAATCTCCCGTTCCAGGCGGTTTCTTTCAGCCATCTCTCGCTCCAGCGCCAGATTTTTGTCTGACAATTGTAGGGAGAGCTGCTCCACGGAGGAAAAGGCTTTTGAAAATCGTAACGAAAGCGCAAATGCCTGAAACAGGATGAAAACGAACATGCCGATGTGAATCAGATACAGCGAGCGAATCAGCTGCAGATCATAGAGCATGTCATTAATACCGGCAAGACCCAGAACGCAAAAGCCGAACAGAATAAAGGCCGCCCCCTCCCTTTTTCGCCGCATGGCTACGAACAGCTTCACGCTGCTGTACAGGATCATGAAGATGGAAAAGGCGTAGTAGGCGGGAATGGCGGAGGTGAACACCATGAAGGGGAGTGCCAGCCCCATGCCGGTAAAGATGGACGCCAAAACCCAAGTCATTTGCTGGAGACGGGGAGAAAATTCCAGCGGATAGAGTGCCCGGAAAAAACGGTAGCCAACCGGGATCGACATCACGAAACAGATCTGGTCGATCCGGTTCATGAGCTGGGCGGGGATTGTTTCGACGAAAAGATGCACGACCCAGCCGCTGGAGTTGGAGGTGAGGGAGTTCGCCATCCAGAGCAGGCAGTAGATGCCGAAATAGAGCGGAGCGCTATCCTGCCTGCGGAAGCAGAACAGGACAATGTGATAGATTCCCATTACCAGCAGGCTGCCGATGCAGAACAGGACCAGGCCCCACTGCCGCAGTTGCGCCGACTCCTGCCTGTCCGGTGTCCCAAGCGTGATGGAGGAGACGACCCCCCCTTCCCGGAAGTGGTGATTGGACAGTTGCAGCACCAGCTCGACCGGTTGGCCATCCGCGGAGAGGCGCGGGAGCTGTATGGCTTGGGCGGGCGTTTCACGGTCGGAGGTCGCGCCGACCCGACCGCTTGTAACAAGCAGCGTGCCGTTTGACCAGAGCCTGTAGGCTGAATTGATGTCGGCCAGGCGCAGTGTCAGTTCCTGCCGTACTTTGCCGGGCAGAATCTTCAGGCGGAAGGTGGCGTAGCCCGCTCCCCCCAGTTTTTTACCACCGAGCAGCACATCGTTCCAGGCCATGGGAAGCGACAGATAGGAAGAGCGTTGAGGCGCCGGAGTCGTGCGGAAATCAGCGGGTGTCAGCAACTGTTTCCCGTAAAACTACCATTCGCCGTCCAGCTTGACCGGATCGGATGTACTCAGGTCCACGGCGGAGAAGTCGATGACGCCGCCCTTGGCGTGCGGCGCTCCGTCGTTTCCGGCGCTGCATCCCCAGCTGAGGGCTATCAGCATAAAAGAAGCAGTCAGCAGTATTCCAAACACCAGCCTGGAATATGGGATGCTCTTCGTCCAGAGGCACTTCCTTGAGGTTATCTCATGACCAGATTTCATGCGGCATTGCCTTAGGAGTAGTTCGTTTCATACATAACCTTACAAAGCAGATCAGCCCCAGATCAAACTTCTTCCGCATGGACACAATCAATGGGTGTACTCAGTCAGGTATGGCGTCGCTTACGACCAACTGATCGACTTCCAGGCTGCCGCTACCGATTGTCAGCGTGCCGATCAGCGTCGTATTGCTGCTGCGGCTGCCGAAGCCGGCAAGATACCCGCCTTGCAGAGTGACGCTCAGGTCACGATCAAGAGTTAGATCCTCTGTAAAGACCCTCCCCAGTGCCTTGATGAGGTCACCGGGCTGTGCCGCTGCATAAGCGTGATTCAGGGTGCCATAGAGTGTTGTTGTTAAAGTGCCGAGACGGACGTAATCGTGTACAAAAAAACTGGCACTTGCCGTGTGGCCGGCAAACATGCTGAGCAAACAGGTGGTGTCTGTGCCGCTGCAATCGCCGCTCCAGCTGCCAAAACCGGAACCGTTTTCAGGAGTGGCAGTCAGCCTGAGTGAAGTGCTATCCGGATAGCTTGCCGAGCCGGTATTGTCTGACCAGCTTAAGGTGCCGGGGGAAACATTGGTCGTGACCGTGCCGCTGCCTGTTTTAGTAACAATAAGCGGCCATGATACTCCTGGAACAGCATGATAATTGTCCAGCACTTCGGCGGCTGTCAGGGCGCGATTATACAGCTGTACTTCATCGATATATCCGTAAAAGATCACGCCGCCCGGCGCTTCATTAGCCCATTTGGCGATCTCCAGCGGGCCGCTGTTATCCAGATTCAACCCGCTATCATCCCGGGTAACATCTTCGACGCCGTCAATGTACAAGCGATACTTTCGGGACGAACCGCCAGCGGGGTCCCTGGTTACGGCGATATGATGCCATGTATCATCGGCAACAGGTATTGAGGAGGTGATCGAGACACCGGCGGAAATTTCAAAGATTGCCTTGTTGCCGGAAACTCCCAGTGAATACCAGGCACTGGCGCCGGAAGCAGGACGTTTTGTGATAATCCGTTTCCATGTGCCGGTATCAGTTGCCTTAACCCAGACGGCCAGGGAAAATTCATGTATACCGAGGTTAAGCTTGGGGTTGTCGGGTACGGTGACATATACCGCCGGATTACCGCTAAAGCCGAATGCCTGTCCGATCTTGCCAGGATAATAGCCTGCATACAAACTAACGGTACCGTTAAGAGCGCTCACCGCATCGAGGGCATTTCCTTCGCCTTTCCACCAGCTGACAAGCCCGGTATATCTGAATTGACAGGAACTGCCGGCGGCGCTGGCGCCGCCAGGGGTTGATACGGTGATAACGGCTATGTCAGCAACATTGCCGGCAGGGGCAATCGCGGTAATCTGGGTGTCGGAGACAACGGTAAAACTGATGGCTGGTATAGCGCCAAATTTCACCAGACTGGCATTAGCCAGGTGGGTCCCGGTGATGACCACCTGCCCCCCTCCGGTTGCCGGTCCGCTGGAGGGGGAGATGCTGGTAATGGTGGGAAGCAGCGCCAGTCCGGCGCTGCCGGCCTTGTAGATATTCTGAACCTCGGCGGAGGTCAGGGCTCGGTTGAACAGCTGTATTTCGTCCATCAGGCCGGAATATATGCCGGTGTAATAGTTTTCATTGAACCATTTGCCGATCTCCAGCGGGGCGGTACTGTTCAGATTCGCTCCGCTGTCGATCACGTAAGCATCCTCTCCGCCGTCGATATACAGGTGATATCTCCGGGGAGATGTGCCGACCGGGTCCCTGGTAACTGCAATATGGTGCCATAAGCCATCGGTTACCGTGGCTGTGGAGGTGATATTGTTGACACCGGTTTCAAAAAGAACTTTGCCGCCGTTGGCCGCCAGCGAATACCATGCCGTGGCGCCGGTATAGGTCCGTTTTGTTACAAGGCGCTGGTATGCGGCTGTGTCGGTTGTCTTGATCCAGACCGCGATGGAAAACTCATTCGTCCCGAAATTGAGACCGGGATTATCTGGGACGGTAATGTACGCGGTTGCCGGCACATTGTTGAACGTGCCGGTGAAGCTGAAGGCCTGTCCGACCTTGCCGGCGGCATAGGTGATACCTGAAGTCGGCGTTCCCGTCAGCCCGCCGGCGGTGTCGCCGGCGTCTCCTTCACCCCGCCACCAGCTGACCAGCCCTGATGGAGGAGCAATTGTGGTAGCCCACTGGGCATACAAGGTGGTGACCCCCGTATAGGTGAAGGTTGCGCCAGGGTGATAACGTAAGCCGCTGCCGTCTCCAGCCATGCTCCAGTCGTTGAAGACGTAGCCGCTCTTTGCCAGTGCGCCGCTGTTGCCCAGGACGGTTACTGTTGCGCCGGTTGCATATGCCGTGCTGTCACCCGGCACACTTCCGGAACTGTTGCCGTTGCCGTTGTAGGTGACGGACATGGCGGCGGTGGCGGTCAGCGGGAGACTCGTACTACTAACCCCCGTGGTTACTGCCAGGACGGCGCTTTTATTGCCAACCGTTGTCGGCCTTGCTGCAACAGTCACAGTACAGCTGGCCCCGGCAGCCAGGGTCGGAGTCAGGCTGGCACAAGGGTGGCCGCCTCCAGTGGCCAGGACAAACTGGTTGGCATCGGTTCCACCCAGCGCAATGCCCGTTACCGGCAGAGAGGTTGCGCCCCTGTTTTTCATGGTGTAGATATGGCCGGCAGGTGTGCCGTTGACAGCCTTGGTTCCGAAATCAGCGGTTCCCACCATGATAAAATCATTCACCTGACTATACTGTCCGCCACGCACGGGCCAGCCGTAGTGCAAGTGAAATTGAAAATCTGTACCCGTTGTGTGGCTGCTTATGTCGACGTACCCATAATCACCACTGTCTGTAAACCTGGAATCCGACCAGTAGATGTCCGGTTGAACGTTGACAAACCCGTCGTTATTTAGGTTGACAGCGATGTATGATTTAAAAATGCTCAACTCGGAAAAGCTTGGCAGGTGCCAGTCACCGGCAACCGAACCATCACTCAGACCGCATGAAGCTGAAGCCAGTGCATTTGAATTAGACTCAAGATTGGCGATGTTCTGATTGCCAAAACAGTTGGCATTTTTCAACCAGCGCAAGCCACTGTTGATATCGAATACCGTACCATCGTTCAGATCGACAAATCGGTATTCCGTGCCTTCCGACCAGGCAGTGCTGCTGGTAAACAACAGCGCGGTGAGCAGCGACATCAGCATCAGATTTAAACGTCGCATCAATGGACTCCTTTTGATTTTAATATAGGGGAAACACCGTTCGATGTTTGATGCGTGAAGCTGAGTTTCTTGTTGATCCGGTATCATTCATTTATTAGACGTTTACTTCATCACGAACCCATCAATAATTACACTTCCACTGCCGATAGACAGGTTGCCGTCCAAAGTCGTATTGCCGCTGCGGCTGCCAAAACCGGAATCATACCCACCCTGCAGCGTTACGGCAACGGGCCGATTGAGGGTCGCGTCCCCCGTAAAGTTAATCCCCAGTGCTTTGATGATATCGCCGTCTTGTGCCACAGCATAGGCCAGATTCACCGTGCCGTAGGGTTTTGTGGCCATTCCAATGCGTATGGAGTCATTCATGGTGAATGTGGCGGTTGCGATATGAGGTCCTGTCATAATCAGTGTACAGGGAACACTGCCGGTGCACTCGACAGACCAACCGCTAAAACTGGAACCGTTTTCAGGAGTGGCAGTCAGGGTGACGGAAGTATTGGCCGGATAGTTCGCCGTACCGGTTGCTCCGGACCAGCTTAATATGCCGGGGGTGACATTGGTAGTTACCATCCCGCTGCCGGTTCCTGAGGTCGTAACGGTCAACCGCCTGTCAGTCGTGCTGAGGAGCGAAATTTGGCCATTCAGCAGTGGTAGGTTGTACCAGAGCACTTCATCGAGCAGACCGTTGAATGGCTCCTCGCCCCCTGCAAAGGCCGTATCTGGGTTGTAACCCAAAAACAATCTGCCGGTGCCATCGGCGACATTTCCGGAGGCAGTTGCATGGGCGTCACGCCCACCATTGATATAGATATTCATTTCCTCGCCGTCATATGTTGCCGCGACATGGTTCCATACACCTGTCTGCAAGGTGGTGGCAGATGTAACGGTGACATTAGGGCCAAACAAAAAGTAACTCACCGTGCCGTTTGGCAAGATATTTATCTGTTTGTGCTCAACTCCATCGGCCCATTTACTCACCAACTGGAAATGATTTCCGGGGGCAGGTAATGTGTTGAGCTTAACCCAGAACGCGACGGAATGACCTGTTGTAAGGCTTTTCGTTGTGAGATTGAGGGACGACGAGTGGGGTATGGCAACATACTGGGCGGTACTGCCGTCAAAGCTGAAGGCCTGCCCGATCATGCCCGAAGGGAAGGACCCTCCGCAGGTTACATCCAGTCTGCCAAGTTTGGCGATGTTGGGGGTTGGATCACCACCACAGGTGCCGTTGTTGAATGCGATGCTGCAGCTGGCCACACCGGTCGTACAGCTACCGCACCCTATCCAGCTTGAGTTCGCTCCGTAGAGGGTGGTGGATGCCGTGATCGTCGTACCTTTGCTGCAAGAGGCGGTTGCAGTGCCATTTTCAAGAACAATAGAAGTCGCAAGCAGTGTGCCATGATTATTGCCCGCACTGTCAGTGGCGTTGTTCTCTGCCTTCCACCATGAAACAGGTGGGCTGACTCCGGTTCCCCCCAGTTTGACGTCAAGTGATGGACTGAGCGGGTCGTTGGAGGCAATGTGTAACATGGCATAAATTTTTCGGTAGTACACCGCAGGTGTAAAGCTGACGGAAATGGTACACCCGCTGCCCGGGGGTAATGTTTTTGATGCGGTTCCGCAGGTGCCTCCGGTTCCATCACCCCTATCCAGCGCAAACATGGAGGTGTCTCCGTCGGTGAATGAGATGTCAGTAACCACAAGGTCAAATGTGGCGTTGTTGTTGATAGTGAAGGTTCGACTGGGGGTAGTTGTGTAGACATCAACGAACCCAAAGTCCCGTCCGCTACTGGACAGCACGATAAACGAATTCAAACTTTCATTATTTATCGGCCAGACGTAAAAGTTGTTATTGTTGTAGCCGACTCCCGAAGTACCGTCTTTCATGTTCACGAAATCTTTCCAGGTGGAGTCTGGAGTGGAAGCCCAGTACATGTCCTGCATGACATTACCGAAAAACTGACTAAGGGCAGCGTAGCTCCCTGCATCGGTGTAGACACTTTTCAATTGCATAAGGGTTGGCAGAGACCAGTCCCCTGCAACAGAACCATCTCTCAAGCCGCACTGAGGTGATGCCAGATTGCCGACGGACGAATAGTAGGCCGTAAACCAGTCCTTCTTTTCAAAACAGTTGGCGTTTTTCAGCCAGCGTGTGTGGCTGACGGTATCAACCACCGTGCCGTCACCCATATCGATAAAAACTGGTGCTGCGGACAAGGCGGAACCGCTGTCAAATAGCTGAGCCGTGAGCAGAATCATTACCAGAAAATTTAAACGTCGCATGATCGGGTGCCTCCCTGTCTGTTTGAGTAGTGCTTGATAACGTGCCAGCACGCGCACGTAAAAAACGGCCGTCCACCGGTGATAACGCCATCAGACTGCCATGTGACATGATTGCTGCATATGTACGTTGAGCAGGGAGAGGCTGTACAAATGTTGTAACGATGTGCGAGTGATGACTTTCCGGGCAAGGAGCGAAATTCTGGGTTGAATTCTGTGGGGAGGGGAATATGGCTTGCGATTGCTGCTTCACTTCGACAACCCCTCTGTCCACGGGGGACGGTGGCTTTGCGACACACGGTCACCCGTGCTGTGCCTTTTCGGTGTGTAGGTGCATGTATTTGAACGCAAACGACGGTGAAGTCAATGGTTCTAATGAAAAGGGGTGGCGGTCGTCGGGCAAAGTTGAAAATTACCAGACGATCTCAACCTCGAGCATCCCTCCCGATTCGGACAGCGCCGGTCGTTCCGTGATTTTGCCCAGCCGTTCCAGTCGTTCAACCAGTTCCGTCAGCCGCAATGCCGGGATGCGTGCTTTCAGGTGCCGGACGGATGGGGGGCCTTCCTCCACCGGCGTGCCGCCGGACCGATTGACGGCCTGCCGAATGGTTTCATGTGCCAAATCAGGGGCAGCCACGCTCAAGCGCAAGCGCACGTGGGGCAGGCGCACGGCACTTGAGGATTCACTCTTCTCCTTTTCCATGTGTTTGGCGGTTTTCTTCCTCAGAAACGGCTCGGCATCCTGGGAACGATCATATGTCTGCAGCGGTGGAGCTGACAGGTTCGATTCGAAACCAAGTCCTGGCGCCGGTGCGCCGCGTTCCAGAGCGCGGGTTGATGAGGACGGGGGAGGAGGGGCGTAGGTGGCGGGGGAGCGTGGCGCCACGGACTCCGCCGTTGGCGGTAAAGCCGGGCGAGCTGCGATAGCAGGTCGGGGAGCGGGGGGGGCTTGCAGATCCGTTTTTTGTTCGGAGGGCTGAGTCAATTTATTCTCAAGGGCCATTTTCGGTGGAGCAGATGGTATCTCTCTTTTGACGGCTGCTTCCTGTTTCACCGACGGGGTCTCCATGTTTTTTGGCGCTGGCTCAGGCGCCGGGGAAGGAGCCGGTGCTTGATGGAGTTGCGGGATTGGCTGTTGCATCTCCGTCTCCACATTCCGGGCCAGGAAGTAGCCGCTGACGCAGACCACCAGCAGGGCCATGATTTCCAGGGGAAGTTTGATGTGGGGGGGGAAGAAGAATCGCTGTAACCAGCTCCGCTTCTGGGTGGTTTCCTCCCGCAGGCGGGCCATGATACGTGAGGTCATCCAGGGGGGTGGCTCCACCTGGGGAGTGCTGTGTATCAGACGCAGGGTCGTATCCAGGTCGGCCAGGGCCGAGCTGCATTCCGGGCAATCGGTCAAATGCTGTTCGACCCGCAGCCGTTCAGCCGGGGCAAGTTCTTCGCGGCAATAGGCCGGGAGCAGTTTCCGTATGTCGTCGTGGTTTTTCATGGTGACGCCACCGCTCGTTTTAGACAATCCTTGACCGCTTCTCTGGCCCGGAAGAGACGGGATTTGAGCGTTCCCTCCCGGATCCCCAGCGCACTGATCACTTCGGTGTAGGGCAGATCCCGCATGTCGCGCAATACCAGCGCCTCACGGAATTCGTGTGGCAGTGCTTGTATGCAGCCATCCAGGGCTTGCCGCAACTCAGCCTCTTCCAGCTGATGCAGCGCGGAAGGACTCGCTGACGGCGGATCAGGCAGCAGGTCATTGTCGCCGCCGCTGAGTGGAGCATCCAGCGAGTAGGCCTCATGCTGCTTCCGGTTACTGAGCTGCTGACGGCGGCTGCGGGAAAGATTGATGACGATGGCTGTCAGCCAGGTGGATAACGATGATTCGCCCCGGAACGAGTCGATTTTGCGCCAGGCAGCGAGAAAGGCGTCCTGAACGATCTCGCAGGCATCCTCGTACACACCGGTGACGCGGAAGGCAACATTCAGCAGCATCCCCTGGTGACGGCGCACCAGGCATTCAAAGGCCTGCATGTCTCCCCTGCGACAGGCCTGCACCAGGGCTGCGTCATCGGCCGTGTCGTCCCACGCTGTTCCCATTACTGTTTTGACATCCCCCGAAGGTAAAAAGTTCCCTGAAAATGATTGTTAAACTGGAAAAACAGGTGGCCATGGAGGGAAATATTAAAAACCATGACTCACACAAAGGCACGCAGATCACGAAGTTTTTATCGGATAAAGTAATTTACCTTCAAATACTGAAAAGTATTTAGTGCTAATTATTGCGTCTTTCTTTGTGCCTTTGTGGCTTCGTGTGAGAACAGACTTTACGGATTTTTTGCAAAGTCTTTGTTCCATTATTGTAGATTTTCTTGAATGTTAACCAGTTATTCCTGTTCACTGCCGTCCTGATCCGGTGTTCCGTCCGCGCAGATCCGGTTGCGTCCCTGAAGTTTGGCCTGGTACAGACGGGCGTCGGCCAAGGCCACCAGTTGGTCCGGATGCTGCTCGTGGTCGGGAACGATAACGGCCATCCCCAGGCTGATGGTGACAAACGGGGCTGTTTCGGACGAGGCATGGGGGATACAGCGCCGGCGGATCGCCTGCAGCATCTCCTGTGCCTTGTGCAGGGCGCCTTCCGTGTCGATGCCGGGCAGCAGGCAGGCGAACTCTTCGCCACCGTAGCGCGCCACCAGGTCATGGGGTCGCCCCAGTTGCGCCTTGAGAAGCGCAGCCACATTCCTCAGGCACACATCTCCATCCTGATGCCCATAGCTGTCGTTATACCGTTTGAAATGATCGATATCGACCATGAACAGTGCCAGGGGGAAGCCGTGTCTCCGGCAGTAGCGCCATTCGGTCTGCAGACAGTCATCAAAACGGCGGCGGTTGGCCACGCCAGTCAGGCCGTCAATGAATGCCATGGACCTGAGCAGGTCGGTTTGGGTTTTCAGAGTCAGGTGGGTCTGAACTCTGGCGCGCACCACCGCGTGGTTGAAGGGTTTGCTGATAAAGTCAACCGCACCCGCATCCAGCCCCCGGGTTTCATCCTCCGGGTTGTCCTGCGCGGTTACAAAAATGATCGGGATGTCCTTTGTCCGTAGTTCGGCCTTCAGCCGGCGGCAGACCTTCAGCCCATCCATTCCCGGCATGATGATGTCCAGCATGATCAGATCGGGTGGGTTGGTCAGGCACAGCTCCAGCGCCTGCATGCCGCTGGTGGCGATAAAGACCTCATATTCCTGCCGGAAAATCTCGTACAGTTCCTGGATGTTGGAGTGCTGGTCATCAACCAGAAGGAGACGTTGACGGGGCGGCTGTTGCTGGATAGTGCAGGTGGAGTTGTCTGGATTCATTGTAAGAGCCTCTCTCTCATGGTTCGGCATTGAGCGGCCGCGGCGGGAAAATCCAGCCGGCGCATGGCTTCATTCATGGGTATCAGCTGCTGGAGCAGTTTTTTTTCACACATCTGTTGGATATCGTCATATTTCTGAACGGCGCGCATGTTGCCGGAGCGCAGCAGTAGCTCCAGATCGTCCAGGAGCGCCGCGAACTCTCCCCGATCCATGGGCGCTTCCGGACCGACGCCATTTTCAGCCGGGTTGTCAGGCAGGTCAAGTTCATCCGCCACGCGCAGCAGGCTGGCACAGGTATCGAACAGCTGGCGTTCCAGGTCGTGCAGCAGGGCGGTACAGGAGTCCGGTTCGGGATTGGCGCGCAGCACTGATTCAGTGTCGGCTGCGCAGCGCGACAGGGTTGTGGCGCCCAGGGTTGCAGAAACCCCCTTGAGAGTGTGCAATTCGTCGGCGCCCGTATTGAACAAACCCTGCAGTACCTGTCTGCGCACACGCTCCACTACCCCGGCCTGCTCCATGGTGAATTCACGCGCCAGGCGGGCATACAGGGTGCGATTGTTGTTGAGGCGGGTCAAGGCTTTGTGCAGATCGATACCGGGTTCATCGGTGTATTCCTGCGAAAGAGCACTCCCCGCGTTTGCCGCCCCCCGGCAGTGCGTCATCAGCACGGCGGCCAGCGTTTCCATCTCGATCGGTTTCGCCACATAATCATTCATCCCCTCTGCAATGCACTTTTGCCGATCATCCGGCAATGCGTTGGCGGTCATGGCGATGATCGGCAGCTCCAGCATGCCCGGCAGTTCCCGAATCTGTCTGGTTACGGTATACCCATCCATAACCGGCATGTGAATATCCATCAGAACGGCGTCGAACAGGGGGTGCGTTGCAGCTACCATCTCGATCGCCCGCGGACCATTGGATACGCTTACCACATGGGCCCCCTCCTGTGACAGAAGTTCCTGTGCAACCTGCCGATTGATCGAGTTGTCCTCCACAACCAGCAGCCGCATTCCCTGCAGACACCGCCGTCCGAGTACGTCGCTTTCGCAGGAGGGGCGCTGATGCAGGTCCATGGTTTGACTATCGCTGCCCGGCGAAAAGGCGACCGTGAAGTGGAAGCGGCTCCCCCTGCCCGGGGTGCTTTCCACCTCCAGTTCTCCGCCCATCAACTGTACCAGGCGCCTGCTGATTGCCAAGCCAAGACCGCTGCCGCCATAGCGACGAGTGGTGGATGATTCGGCCTGCACAAACCCTTCGAAAATGCTCTCCAGTTTGTCCTGCGGGATGCCGATGCCGGTGTCCGTGACTGAAAATTCAACGTCTACCCGCCCCGAAGTTATTGCTACGGCACGCAGGGAAACCACAACCTGACCCTGCGGGGTGAACTTGACCGCGTTGCCCGCCAGGTTGAGTAACACCTGTTGCAGTCTCAGGGCATCACCCTGCAGCACGGGCGGCAGATCGGCATCAATGTCGAAAAGTAGTTTGACATTGATGCCCTCCACCACCGGAGAGAGGAACAGTGCCAGGGTGCGCATCAGCTCATCAGGGCGGAAGGACGTTGTTTCCAGTTCCATTCTGCCGGCCTCGATCTTGGAAAAATCCAGAATGTCGTTGAGGATGTTCAGCAGTGATCGTGAAGCCAGCTGTGCTTTTTCAAGGTAATCCTGCTGCCGGGGTGACAGCTCGGTGCGTTTCAGCAGCTGCAGAAGGCCAAGAATGGCGTTCATGGGGGTGCGGATCTCGTGGCTCATGTTGGCCAGAAACCGGCTTTTGGCCGCGTTGGCGGATTCGGCCTCCTCGGTGCGTTGCTGAAGTACGGTATTGAGCTCCTCCAGTTGGAACTGGGTCTGCTTCAGTTCGGTGACATCCGACACCAGCTCATAAAAACCGCGAACCTGGGCTCCATCGATATCCGGTATGTAGTGGGTCAGGGTATGACTCTGCGCTCCTCCCGCCGTTTTCAGGCTCCGTTCAAAATGTTGCGCTTCGCCCTTCAGTGCACGGAGGATAAACGGCTCGTTGGCCTGAAACAGGTCACCCCCCAGCAGATCACGCATGTGCAAGCCGAGAATTTCTTCCGGACGTTTGCCGAGCCAGCTCATATACTCGTTATTGGTGAAAGCACACTGCTGTTCATAGGTCCAGTATCCCACCATGCCGGGAATGACATTGGCCAGAATCTGCAGGAAACGCTCATTATCCCGCAGGGCATGTTCGCTTTGTATCTGTGCGGTGATATCCCTGCTGACGCCGATCAGGCGAAGGGGTGTCCCGGTTTCATCGACATGCAGCCGGCCGCGGGTCAGGATGACACGGATTTCACCATCCTTCCGGCGAATACGGTAGGTGGTATCCAGGGGACGCGCTCCCGAGAGAGCATCCCGCAGGGCAGCTTCCGCACCAGGCAGGTCTTCGGGAAGCAGGCTTGTTTTCCAGATATCAAACAGCGAAACGGCGGGCGCGGGAGAACGCCCGAACATGGTGAACATGGCGTCGTCCCAGACCAGGGTGTTGCTGAGCGGTTCATAGTCCCACATGCCCACCCCGGATATCTCCCCGACCAGAGAGAGCCGCATGACGTTTTCGTTCATCATGGCATCATACTCCGCAGAAAAAGACGTATGCTTTAATTGTTGTTGCGGGGTATCCGGGGAAGAATTCATCGTGTCGTTTTCGCCTGAACAAGGCCTGCTCCTGTCTGGTTTGTGGACGGATTCAGGAAATATACCACACCCTTGGAGCAGCAAAAGTTTTTTGTTCATCCATCGTTGGGGCAGCAGCCGGGTATGGTTTTTTCCTGCACATTCATCGTTGTCACATTGCCCTCTTAAAACCCTCTGTTTTCGATAAAAAACGTTTGCCATTACCCGCCCATTCATAGCATAAAAGGTCTGATGTTTAATGATAAGGGGGCAGCATGCAATTCTCCATAAATTCCTATTTTCCCGATGACATTCATGAAGCCGGCGACACCGGCATGGCCGGCTTCGAAGAGAAGCGGCCGCTGTACATATCAGGCAGCAAGAATTTTCTCACCTTCTACCGGGAGGAAATCAGAAAGCTGCATGCAGCCGGCGCCTCCGGCACGGAAATAACCCACCTGATCTGCCGCATGATGGATGAATTGATCAACCGACTGTTCCACTCGATTCTTGACGATCTTGATACCAGCGGCGGCTACATGGAGCACATCACCCTGGTTGCGGTGGGCGGCTATGGTCGGGGCGAGCTGAATCCCTACTCAGATATCGATATCATGTTTCTGCACGACGGCAGTATCCCGGTTGAAACCGTTGAGGATATTGCCCAGAAACTGCTCTATTTCCTGTGGGACATGCGGCTGGATGTGGGGTACTCGGTGCGGATGATTCCCGATTGTGTCGAGATGGCTGCCGCCGATGGAACGGTCAAGACCGCCCTGATGGACGCCCGCTACCTGAACGGCAGCACTCCCCTGTTCGACAGCCTGCTTAAATCGATATTTACCCAGATCCTGCCCCGCTCCAGCGACAAGTTTATCAAGACCAAAGTGGTTGAGATGAAGGCTCGCCGCGAAAAGTATGGTTCAACCGTGTATCTGCTGGAGCCCAATCTGAAAGAGGGGGAGGGTGGACTGCGGGATCTGCAGACCGCTCTCTGGGCCGCTCGCGTCAAATATAAATTCAAACACCCCAAAGAACTGATCGTCAAGGGCGTTGTCACCGAGGAGGAACTGGAAAGTTATTTTGCTGCGCTCGATTATCTGTGGCGCATCAGGAATGAATTGCATTACTTCAGCGGCCGCAAAAATGAACAGCTGACCTTTGACGCCCAGGTGCACCTGGCAAAGTTCTTTGGCTACAAACAGCGGGACCGTGTTCTGGCGGTGGAAGACTTCATGCGTGACTACTACCGCCATGCCAACCGGGTGGAATATCTGGTTTCAAACATTGTGTCGCGCTGTGTCTGGCGCGATGAAGGCGCTCTCAAGATTCTGGGCTATTTCATCCGGCGTCAGGTCAGCGATGGCTGTTATGTGCTCAAGGGCGAGCTGATCGTGCCCGATGAAAGTGCGGTTGAGCGTGACCCGGCCCTGTTGATGCGGATTTTCGAGCTGGCCCAGAAACATGGCGTCGAGCTGAGCATTCCCTTGATGGGTCTGGTGCGCAAAAGTTTGCACCTGGTGCATGATAAATTCCGTCGCAATCGTGAGGTTTGCAAGTCGTTCATGAATATTCTGCGAGCGCCGCGTGATGTTGCCAAGACGCTGCGCATCATGCATCACCTGGAATTTCTCAACCACTTCATTCCCGAGATGGAGCATATCTACTGCAAGGTACAGCACGATATCTATCATATCTATACTGTTGATATTCATACCCTATTTGCCATTGAGCAGGCGGAAAAAATGCACAGCGGCGAATTAAAGAACGAGCTGTACCTGCCCTGTGAGGTTGCGACCCAGATCAACAAGCCAGAACTTCTGTACCTGGCGATCATGTTTCACGACATTGGCAAGGGGAGCGGTGGCGGCCATGCCGAGAAGGGGGCTGCCATGATGCCGACCATTGCTCGACGGCTGGGTTTGTCCAAAGAGTGCAGCGAGCGTCTGGAGTTTCTGGTGCGCCAACATCTGCTCCTTGCCCACATTGCCCAGCGCCGCGACCTGAATGACGAGAAGATGGTCATCCAGTTTGCCCGGCAGATGGAGACCAGCGAAAACCTGAAGATGCTCTATCTGCTGACCGTGGCCGATGTCAGGGCTGTCGGCGCCGATGTCTGGACTACCTGGAAATCGCTGCTCTTCCAGGAACTGTACGAAAAGGCATTCAATGTGCTCGAACGGGGCGAATTCCGTTACGAAGCCAGCAGTGAACGGGTCAAATCGGTCATCAAAAAGGTTGCGGGGATGCTGGAAAGCGAATTCTCCCATGGGGCGGTTCTGGCGGAACTCAAATCCATGCCCATGCGTCTGCTGCTTTCCAACAATCTTGAGATGATTGCCGACCATGTCCAGCTTTTGCTGGGGCTTGGAAATTCCCCGGTCTTGACGCGTCTGGCGCACCGCAAGGAAAACGATTTTTCGGAATTTACCATCTGTACCCATGACATGCCGGGCCTGTTTTCGCGCATAACCGGTGTCATGGCCGCCAACGGGGTCAACATACTCGGGGCCCAGATCAATACCTGCAAAAACGGTAAGGTGCTGGATATCCTCCAGGTCAATTCACCCATGGGCGCCATCATCACCGATGAATCGCGCTGGAATAAGGTGCGGGATGATATGGAAAAGGCTATCAAGGGAGAAGTGGATGTGGCGTTGATGGTTGAAAAACGTCAGCGCCCATCCCTGCTGACCGCCCGGCCGACCCCCCGCTTCCCCACCCGGATCGAGTTCGACAACGAGGTATCCGAACGGTATACGGTCATCGATATCTACACCCACGATAAGGTCGGGCTGCTCTATCTGATCACCAGCACCCTGACCCATCTGGGGCTGTATATCGGTGTTTCAAAAATTTCCACCAAGGTTGACCAGGTGGCCGACGTCTTTTATGTCCGCGACATATTCGGTCAGAAAATTCTGGATGAGGATAAGCTAGAAAACATCAGGGAAAGTCTGCGGATTGCCATTGATGAGTGGGTGTGAGGTTGGGGAGGAAGGTACGCACGGCTAGAGGGGATGAGTAGATTCCTTTAATAGGGAGGCTTGTATGCGACTTGGATTTTCCTTGGTGGTTTTGTTGGTCATGGTGTTGTTAATGGATAACGCCGTGCCGAAGTGTGCCGATGCTGCGTGCGTTACACCTCCATCGGGGCTTGTGTCGTGGTGGGGTGGAGATAATAACGCCTTGGATATTGTGGGGAATAATAACGGCACTCTCAGTGGAGCGACATATGCTCCGGGGAAAGTCAGTCAGGCGTTTAGCCTGAATGGAACAAATGCTTATGTCCAAGTCCCTGATTCGCCTGCGTTCAATTTCGGTGCGGGTGATTTCTCTCTGAGTCTGTGGGTAAACTACGCCGCAGTCAGGGGAGGGAGTGAGTGGAGCATTCCGAATGCATTTATCGGGCAGCATGGGGGATCGGGTTTTGGGCCAAATAAGTGGAGCTTCTACAGTGCCGACAACGGCCTTTATTTCCATATAAGTAATCCATCGCCGATTTTTGTGGGTCCAGTTTCGTTCACACCCCAGACGGGACAGTGGTATCACCTCTTTCTGACACGCAAAGGGCCAACTTTTTCTTTTTATGTAAATGGCATCTTGATCGACACCTTGACTAATACTACGCCGATCCCGGATGTGGAGACCCCGCTCACGATCGGTCAGCTTGAAAATATGGGTTACTTCAACGGTCTGATAGATGAAGTCGATATTTTCAACCGCGCCCTCACTGCCGAAGAGATAGCCGCCATTTACAGCGCCGGCAACACCGGTATGTGCAGGCCGTCTGTTGCTCCCCCTTCCGGCTTGGTCGCATGGTGGCGGGCGGAGAATAGTGCTACTGATTCGAAGTGGATCAATCACGGCAGGTTGATAAACGGCGCAACTTTCGCTACGGGAAAGGTAGGGCAGGCGTTCAGTTTCGACGGTGTGGATGATTATGTAGACGCCGGTACGAACGATATCTTTAATTTCAATAACGGCGCAGGAGATTTTACCATACAGGCATGGATAAACCCTGCAACACTGGAACGCCTGGGACAATCCGCTGCTACGATAGCGGCCAAGGATACGCTTAGTCCCTTTAGCGGATGGTCATTTTACATATATCCTGATGGAAGGCTGGGGTTTGGCGGTGCAGGAGTATGGGAATTTACTTCGGCAGTGGGGACTATAACCACAGGGAGCTGGGCTCATGTTGTTATTACCAGAAACGGGTCTGCTTACAAGCTTTATAAAGATGGCGCTGAAGTCGCTTCTGTGAGTCATGGAAATATTGAAACTTCCGCAGCGTCGCTTCGAATCGGCAGTGACTTTGTTGGCGTAAATGCAAATGGTGACTGGGGCGATCTTAGGTTCAACGGCCTTATCGACGAAGTGGCTATTTTTAACCAGGCACTGTCAGTGGTCGACATTGCATCGATTTACAACGCGGGCAGCGCGGGGATGAGCTTCATTCCAGATACGACCCCCAACCTATTTGATTTCATCTCCCAGACCGGCATGCCGATAACCACGACGATTGTGTCAAATTCCATTACAGTTACCGGCATCAACTATCCGGCGACCATCTCAATATCCGGTGGCAGTTATCAGATTAACGGTGGTTCGTGGACTTCATCAGCCGGAACGGTGAATAATGGCGATTCTGTTACAGTGCGTCAAACTTCGTCCGCCAGCAATTCCAGATTGACCACCGCAGCGCTTAACATTGGCGGAGTAAGCGGAACTTTTAATGTGACAACTGCTGCATCGGTCGATCCGAATGCCAGCGGGCTCGTCGCATGGTGGAAGGCCGAGAATAATGCCTATGATAGCGTAGGAGGCAATAATGGGACTCCAAAGAACGGTGCGACCTATGCGGCTGGACGGGTTGGGCAGGCTTTCAGTCTTGACGGCTCGGGAGGTTATGTTCTCGTCGGTGACCCGGTACCTGCTTCGCTGCAGATCCAGAATGAGATAACTCTTTCTGCCTGGATTTACGTCACACAATATCCGAGTGGAGACGGGATGACCGGCCTTGGTCTCATCGCGGGAAGCCAGAAGGACGGCTCTGCCGCAGGAGCCACCATATTCCTGGATGGCAGGTCAAATCCTGATTCCCAGACAGCCCCTCCAGGGCACATCCACTTCCAGATCGGTGACGGCGCATCATGGCATACCACAAACACCAACAGCCAGGTGCCGCTCAACCAGTGGGTCCACATTGTGGCCACAAGGAAGGCCGGCGAGGACGCCAGAATCTATTACAACGGTGTGCCACAGCCGCTCACCAGCGTCCCCTGGGGCGGCACTATATCCTACAATAACGCCTGGTTTGCCATTGGCCAGCAGAAGGACGTTAACAGACCGTATAAGGGCCTCATTGATGACGTAAAGATTTATAGCCGCGCCCTGTCGGCAAGCGATGTCTCGCGACTGTACGGATCGGTGCCTGATGTCTTTAGATTTACTGCCCAGAGCGGCATGCCGCTGAACACGACCATTATTTCAAATGCCATAACTGTCACCGGCATCAGCTATCCGATAGCCATATCAATAACGGGCGGAGAGTATCAAGTAAATGGCGGAGCATGGTCGTCATCGGCCGGGACGGTGAATGATGGCGATACTGTCATAGCACGCCAGACCTCATCCGCAAGCAATTCCACATTGACCACAGCGACCTTGACCATCGGGGAAGCAAGCGCAGCTTTTAATGTGACAACCGCAGCAGCGGGCGATCCCAATGCCAGTGGTCTGGTCGCATGGTGGAAGGGCGAAAACAACTCCTATGACAGCGTGGGGGGCAATCATGGGACGGTTACGGGCTCAGTCACCTATGGTACAGGGGAATACGGCACTGCTTTCAATATATCCGCAGCTGGAGATGGCGGCATTATCGTCCCGGCAAGCGCTGGTCTGAACCCTACGGAGGCCATAACCCTCTCGGCATGGGTGAAACCTGCCAGCCTGCCGAACGCCTGGCCGACGATTGTCCGCAAGATACGTAACGGGGATGATGTACAGTATTCTCTCGTTTTGTCGAGTTCGAATCAGCTCCAATGCGACATCGGCAGCGGTACGGCAGTGGCTACGGGCGGGTTTGTTCCGCTCAACGCTTGGTCTCATGTGGCCTGCACCTATGATGGGACCAATATCAGGGTGTATGTGAACGGCGTTCAGGCTGCCACAGGAACTGGAGCAGCGGCGCTCGCGGCCGGAGATAAGGCGCTTGGAATCGGCAAGCTGGATGGTTCCGCCATCCGGAACTTTGATGGTCTTATCGACGAAGTCAAGATCTTCAGCCGAGCCCTGACCACGAATGAAATCAGGTTCCTGTCAGACCAAAATCTCAATTTCGAAGCCGATCCCGCCGGTACCAGCGGTCCTTCCATCAGCGGCTGGAACTATGAATTCTTCACCATGAATGACAGCGGAACCCGCGGATCGAATCCAACTGCGGACCATGAACTGGCTACTACCGCCTCCCGATCCTTTTCCGGAAGCAAGGCCGTCTATTCCCGGATCAGGACACTCGGCGGCGTCGGCAATCAGGACCCGGACTACCACTACGCAACCCATCTGCTGACAACCAATTACCTGCCCGAGGCAGGCAAGATCCTCGATGCAGTGACCATCTGGCGTAGCGACATCGCCTATACGACTTCATCTCGCTGGTTTTACTGGTTTGCCATTGAACTGTCCGACGGGACCAACACACATTCAGTCATGCTTGCCTGTCGTGATTGGGGACTCCAGGAAGGTTGTGCGAATGACTTCCAGGACACCCACGATCAGACTTCAACCGGGACCGACGGCCAGACCTGGTACCGGCACAGGATCCCGGTGCCGGCCAACCTTGACCGGAGCAAGCTGAAGATCACCATTCACCACACCGAGCGATCCTGGGACGGGACCAGCGCCGAAAGCTCGCTCTACTATGACTTGCTTGGCGAGGAAACTGTGGTCATCGATCAGACCCCCGACACCTTCTCCTTCATCGCCCAGACCGGCATGCCATTAGGCACATCAATCGTGTCCAATCCTATTGCTGTTACTGGGATCAACTATCCGACTGCTATATCAATGAGCGGCGGCAGTTATCAGGTAAACGGTGGTCCGTGGACTTCATCGCCTGGAACGGTCAATACTGGAGACACGGTTATGGTGCGCCAAGCCGCATCCGTAAGTTACTCCACATTGACGGTCGCGACCCTTACCATCGGCGGTGTAAGCGGAACATTCTCGGTTACCACTGCTTCGGAAGCCAATCCAAATTCCAACGGACTCATTGCATGGTGGAGGGGCGAAAACAACGCCTATGACAGTGTCGGAGGTAATCATGGCGCTCAGCAAGGGGGGACAACGTATGCCGCAGCGTTGGCAGGACAGGCATTTTCCTTCCATGGGGGCAGCGATTCCGTAAATATCCCCGCCTTCAATATGGGTAATGACTGGACAATTGAGGGATGGTTTTATCCCATGGGAGCATCCGATGGAATACACCACACCTTCTTTTCCCGAAGTAGCGGAAACCAGGATGGGATTACCATAAATTATTTGGGATCGGGCCATTCTGCTGCCAACCAGATAGGAGTTGCCATTGGAGCAAACGGCTCATGGCAGCTACTCTCCTATTCGGGAACACAGTATCCCCCCAACTCCTGGTACCATGTTGCTTTTTCGAAGAATGGGGAGACCTATACCTTATATGTCAATGGTCAGGTTAAAAATCAACAAACGATTGCAGGAGTATCAAACGATTACCAGACAAGAGCAATCAACCTTGGACATTGGAATTACGGCGTTTCTCTCAATGGCCTGATAGACGAAGTTCAGATCTACAACCGCCCCCTATCGCCGACCGAAGTTTCAAAGCTGGCCGGCACCCTTCCCGATCCATTTATCTTCACCCCGGTATCAGGTGCGCCGCTTTCAAGCACGGTTGAATCCGGTTCAATTGTCGTAACCGGCACCAGCCACCCGGTCAGTATCACGGTCAGCGGTGGTGAATATCAGATAAACGGCGGCGCCTGGACCAGCATTGCCGGAACCGTAGAACCGGGAGCAACGGTCAAAATGCGTTTGACCTCTTCCGCCCGCTATTCCTCAACAAGCGCCGCAACCCTAACCATAGGCGGAGTTGAAGGATCCTTTGTCGTTACCACCCTGGCGGATACGGAAAAGCCGGTGGTTACCTCCTTTGCTCTCTCCACGGGCGAAAGCACTGCCATGACGGTCGGCATCACCTCTTTTATCGCCACGGACAATGATCGGGTCAGCGGCTATCTGGTTACCGACTCCGCTACCCCTCCCGCTGCCGACAATCCGGGCTGGCTCGCCTCAGCGCCCACAACGGTCACCCTGTCCTGGGGCGGCGACAATCTCCTGCGCGCCTGGGCCAGGGATCCGGCCGGCAATGTGTCCGACCCGCTGACCGCAACGGTCCATCTCAAGCCGGTGCGGCGCTCCCCGGACGTCTACTACTCGTCGCTGCAGTCCGCCTGTAACGAAGCCAATCCGAGCGACACCATATACATTCTGGCGGTTACCCTCCCCGAGGGTCTGAGCCTGAACCTCGGCAAAAGCATCACACTCAGCGGAGGCTATGGCGACGGGTACGGCAGTCAGAACGGATTCAGCGCTATCCAGGGGATAGTGGCCGTGGCAACGGGGAAACTCACGGTGAACAGGGTGGAAATCAGGTAGGCGCTTACTGCCTGCCCTTTGTGGTGTGCTCACGTAATCGAATCAGGAGGGAGTAATCCATGCGCCAGAGAAATACGGTTTTTTCAGTTCTGTCTGCATCCGCGCTGCTGCTGGCGCTGTCCACAACCCCAGCATCCGCCGTGGACGGCGTCATCGAGATCAACCAGGCCCGGGCCCTGGCGGGAAATGTGACCTCAGGCGACACGGCCGGTTTTCCGGTTACCATCAGCCAGAGTGGCAGCTACCGGTTGACCGGGAATCTTACCGTTCCAAACACATCTGTCCACGCCATTCAAATAACAGCGGATAACGTATCCGTCGATTTGAACGGTTTTTCCATTATCGGCCAGACGGTATGTTCCGGCACTCCCCTCGAATGTGTTCCCACAGCCAGCGGATATGGCATTGATTCCCTCCGGAACAACATCTCCGTTGCCAATGGCGTCATTCGGGGAATGGGAATGGGGCTATGGCTGGTGGGGGACACGCTGGTTGTGGAAAATGTTCGCGTCCTATCCAACTCCATGGGGGGGATCTACCTGGGCTATAATGCCATCGTGAACAGAAGCGTCTCCAGAAATAACGGCGGTAACGGGATCAATGTCTTCAACGGTACGGTGAACGGCAACACATCCAGCGGCAATGGAAAAGACGGAATAAGCGTTTCCGTAAAAGGCGCAACGGTTACCAACAATTTTGTTTCGGACAATGAAGAAAACGGCATCCACATGACCCGCGGCGTGGCGATGGGGAATACGGCAGTGAAGAACACCGGATTCGGTCTCCTTTCCGAGGGAGGTTGCGTTTACAACATGTTTTACGACAACAACGGCGGAAACAGCAATTCCCAGCGCGACTGCATCGCATTGGGAAGTAATGTCTGCGGCGCCGGGCTCTGCCCCTGATTCGGTCAACTTTTTCATAACAACAGTCTGAACCACTCCCATGGGGGTACACATCGTGTTGCGTCAAAAAAACAACCGGTTATTCCAGAAGGTTTGCGTTCCGCTTCTGGTTATGCTGATGTGCCTCGTTCCCAACCTGTCCCGTGCAGCCACGCCATTCCAGAGCGTCAGCTATGTGCCGGATAGTACGGTCGTTCTGGGGGGGGGTGACGGTTTTACCCAATACGGTTGCACTGGAAAATATGGCGAACGGTACGGTGAGCCTGCTCCCCTACGGCCCTTTTCTCGACGGGGTGCGCATCACCGCCTACCATCGCCTGGCTGATGGCGATCAACTGTTCGCATTTGATACCACCCAGACCTTTGCGGATGATTTCGTGGTGCGGCCGGGAGACGTGGTCCGGTTCGGCAGACTCCTCGATCCTTTTACCGGCGAAGAGTCTGTGCTGTATACCCTGGAATTCGAAGCCGTCGATGCCGGCCTGCCCGATGGCGTAATGGTTGACGCCTTAACGGTTGCCGCGGACGGCAACCTGCTGCTCTCCTTCGACACCACGGTCACGCTGGGTGGATCGACCTTCGGGCCCCAAGACCTGGTCCGGTACGATGGCGCTACGTTTTCCATGGCGCTGAACAGCGCAACGGCGGGTGTTCCGGCGGGATTGAACCTTGATGGGGCGCAGTTGTTACCCAGCGGACACCTTTTGCTCTCCTTTGATGGCAGCGGTACAATCGCAGGGGTTGCCTTCGATGACGAGGATATTCTCGAATACGATCCGGCCGGTGGTTCATGGGAAATGGCCTATGACGGCTCGGACCACTTTGAAAGCTGGATTGCGGCCGATCTGGGCGCTTTCTTTGTGGTACCGTCGGCGTCCATACCGACCGTTACCACGGCGGTAATTACCTCCATAACCTCCGCATCAGCCACCTCAGGGGGGAACGTCACCTCGGACGGCGGTTCGGCCATAAACGCACGGGGCGTCTGCTGGGGATTAACCGTCAACCCTGACACGAGCGGCAGTTGCAGTTCCGAAAGTCCCGGCGCCGGAGTATTCATCAGCGCCATCACCAATCTGACGTCGAACAGTCTGTACCATGTGCGCGCCTACGCCACCAATGCCGCCGGTACCTCCTATGGAAGCGATCTGCAATTTACAACCGCCCTGGGGTTGCCGACCCTGATCGCCTCCATCAGCACGGTCACCACCACCACGGCAGCGTCGGGTGGCTATGTCTATTCCGATGGCGGGGCAACGGTAACTGCCAGGGGAATTTGCTGGAGTACGTCGCCCAGCCCGGCCCTGGGCGGAACGTGCGGCAGCGCCGTAAGCGGCGGAACCGGGACGTTTGTCGTCGATACCATCACCGGTCTCCAGCCCAACACCACCTACTATCTGCGGGCGTACGCCACCAACTCCGTCGGCACCGCCTACAGCCCGGCACTTATTGTCGGCACCCTGTCTTTTCCCGGCCAGGATCCCCTCTATGCTTGGCACACATTCTACGGCAACTATCCCACCGGCGACGGCGTCGCCACCGACGCCAATGGCAATGTCTATATCACCGGGCACAGCACGGCGACCTGGACCGGACCGAATGGTGAACAGCCCAGACACCCTCTGACCGGCAGTGATGATCTCTTTGTCGTCAAGCTCGACTCGTCCGGCGTCTACCAGTGGCATACCTTCTACCGGACGACAACACCTAACTACCGGTACGGTATTGCCGTGGACAGCGACGGCAATTCCTATCTCACCGGTGCAAGTGACACATCCTGGACCGGGCCGTCGGGGCAGCCGCCCTTGCATGCTTTCAGCAGCGGCAGCAATATTCTGGTGCTCAAGCTGGACACTTCCGGCGCCTACCAGTGGCACACCTTTTTCGGCGACAGCAACAACAGCCAGGGCTTTGGCATTGCGGTCAACGGTGTCGGTGACCTCTATGTTTCCGGTTACAGCTATACAACCTGGACAGGACCGAACGGTGCGCCACCCGTCAGTAACTTCGGCAGCGCCAGCTACGCCGCTTTTGTCCTCAAGCTGAATGTCGATGGGGTATACCGGTGGCACTCCTTCCATGGTAGCAACACATCCGGCCATCTGATCGCACTGCCCGC
Source organism: Desulfuromonadales bacterium (assembly GCA_013377095.1). Lineage (GTDB taxonomy): Bacteria > Desulfobacterota > Desulfuromonadia > Geobacterales > Pseudopelobacteraceae > Pseudopelobacter. The sequence continues at coordinate 7,185 of JACAAY010000036.1, read as the reverse complement.
TGACGGCACCGTCTATGTTTCCGGTAATGACGGCTCCGGTGTGTGGACCGGCGATATCCAGGCGCCGCGCAATCCCCACAGCGGGCAGGGCGACGGTTTTGTGCTGAAGCTGGATTCAGACGGCGGCTATCTCTGGCATACCTTTTATGGGTCAGGGGGGTATGACACCGGTGACGGTCTGGCCGCGGACAGCCTGAGCAATGTCTACATCACCGGCAGAAGCGACGCTGCCTGGACCGGACCGGGCGGGGTACAGCCCCTTAACAGCTACAGCAACGGCAGCAACATCTATGCGCTCAAGCTTGACAGCAACGGCAATTACCAGTGGCACAGCTTCTATGGAACGGGGAGCTGCTACAACAACGGCTTCGGTGTTCTGGTTGACTCAGGCAACAACGTCTATCTTGGCGGGGTGGCCTGCCTGCCCTGGAACGGACCGGAGGACCAGTCGCCCATTAGGGCCTTTGACGGAACCAGCGATGCCTTTGTCCTGAAGCTGAGTGAGACCGGCGGCTACCAGTGGCATACCTTTTACGGGCCAGGCAATATCGGCATTGGTTTTGCCCTTGATTCCGCCAACAACATCTACGCCACCGGCTACAGCAGCTGCGTCTGGAATGGTCCCGCCGGGCAAGCACCACTGCATGCGGATGGGAATACCTTCGTCCTGAAACTGGCTCAGCCCGGCTTGCCGACCGTTACCACCGCGGCAGTCACCGGAGTTGGCGCATTTACAGCCACGAGCGGGGGAACGGTCAGCGGAGCTGGTGTGACCAGCCGCGGCGTCTGCTGGGGCACTTTGCCAGACCCCGTTGTGGGGGGTAATTGCACCGGCGATGGCAGCGGAACCGGCACGTTTGCGAGCGTCATCAGCGGCCTTTCACCGAACACTGTCTATCATGTCAGGGCATTCGCCACGAACCTGACCGGCACTGCCTACGGTGAGGACCTGAACATCAGCACCTGTGGCGGTATTCCGTCGGGGAGCGTATCATGGTGGCGCGGAGAGGGGAACTATAACGACCAGAGCGGAACACACAACGCCACTCCCGTGAACGGCGTCTCTTTTCTTCCCGGCAAGGTGGGTCAGGCTTTCAGTTTCAACGGCCAGAACCAGTATCTGGCGCTCCCCGGCACGACCGTCCAGGGCTCCGCTTCCTGGACCGTGCAATCCTAGTTCAAGACCACCTCGGGTGGGGTGATCATGGGGATACAGGACAGCGCCTACGGTGCGGCCAGCCAGTTTTGGAACCCGCTCCTGTACGTGGGAACGGACGGCAAATTGTATGGCGGAGTCTGGACTACGTCACCCCAGCAGGTCGTGAGCGGCCAGTCAGTGGCTGACGGCGCCTGGCATCATGCGGTGCTTTCCTACGGCGGCAATACGGTCACACTCTATCTGGATGGGGTCTCCCTCGGCACGGCAACAGGGACAATCTCCCAGAGCATGCCGACAAGCCAGATCGGCAGCGGCTACACGGTGTATTGGCCCAGCGCCAACAACGGTTGGTATGACTTCAATGGCCAGATCGACGAGGTTTCCATCCACAACAGGGTCCTCTCCTCAGGAGAAATCCTCGCCGTCTTCAAAGCGGGTAACAGCGGTTTCTGTTCGCAGCAGCATACCCTGAGCGTGACCATCTCCGGCAGCGGAGACGGCGCCATAACACCGAGCGAAGGATCATTTGCCTGGGTCGGCAAAAGCGGCGCTGCCTCCTACTATGCCAATACCGGCCTGACATTGATGGCTACGCCTGATGCCAACTCCCTCTTCAACTCCTGGAGCGGCGACTGCGCCGGGACCAGCGTAAACTGCGACCTCTTGATGGACGGGAACAAGGGCGCCGTCGCTTCCTTCACCTATGTGGAACCGGCGCGGGTTGAAACAACCGGCCTGGACTATCCCCATATCCGCGACGCCTATACCGCATTGAGTGTTGACGGAACCATACTGGCCCGGCAGTTTCAGTTCGATGGCGGCCTTAGTCTCGATCAGGGATGGAAACTGCTTCTCAAGGGGGGCTATAACGCCGCCTACACGGAAAACAGCGGTTTCTCCACCATTGCCGGTGCGCTGACGGTGAAAACAGGACGTCTTACGGTGGAGCGGGTGCTGGTGAAGTAGGAGCGGGAAGCAGATATGCGGAACACCTACCCGCGCTCACGGGAGATTCCGCCGCTTTTATGCTGTACGAACATTACGGAGAAAACTGGATGGTACGTATTCTTGCGCATTGCGTAACACTGATAGTCCTGATTGCTTTCCCGGTGGTTGCGGCAGATGCAGCACCTTTTGCCTATATTACAAATAACATCAGCGACTCGGTATCGGTCATAGATACGGCAACGAATTCCGTGGTAACCACAATTCCTGTTGGTGACCAGCCTCAGGCCATAGCGGTGAACCCAGCGGGTACGCGGGTTTATGTGGTTAACTTTAATGCGGACTATGCATCAGTCATAGATACAGCAACCAATACCGTTGTTAGCACAATTCCCGTGGGGTGGGGGGCAGTCGGTGCAGTGGTGAACCCCACAGGTACTCGTGTCTACGTGGTCAACTACTCCAATACGGTTTCGGTAATAGACACTGCAACGAATGCGGTCATCGGTAATCCAATTCCCGTGGGGAGTTCACCTGAAGGCATAGCAGTGAATCAGGCTGGTACACGTGTTTATGTGGCTAACAACCACAGCGATTCGGTGTCGGTTATTGATGTGACAACGAATAACGTAGTAGGCACAATACCTTTGCAAATGCCGAGAAGCTTGGCGGTGACACCTGCAGGTACCAGAGTCTATGTGGTCAATGGAGGTAATGAAGGGTCGGTAATAGATACGTCAACCAATACTGTGGTCGGAACATTCCCATCCGGAAATTCGTCTGAATTCATAACGCTGAACCCCGCCGGAACCCGTGCTTATGTGACCAATTATGATTCAGCCACAGTCACAGTAATTGATACGACAACGAATACATTAGTAACTTCGATTTCCGTGGGGCAAAGACCCATAGGTATAGCGGTGAACCCCGCAGGCTCCCGCGTCTTTGTTGCAAACTCATATAGCAACACGGTTTCGGTGATTGACGCTGCAACGAATATGGTGATTAACACAATTTCCGTGGGGAACGGAGCGTTTGCGTTTGGCCAGTTCATCGGACCGGAGCAACCTCCCGTTTTAAGTGGCCTCGTTTCTTTATGGCATGCGCAGGGTAACGGCCTTGATAGTTATGGAAGCAACAATAGTGACTCATATGGGGGAGCCACCTTTGCTCCCGGTATTTCGGGACAGGCGTTCAGCCTGAACGGCAGCAGTCAGTATGTTCAGGATGCTGCTCCCAAGGGGCTTCCAACGGGCAACATGGCCCGTACCGTTGCGGCCTGGATCAAGAGTGTGGGGCCCACATCCGGCACCAAGTACCAGACGGTTGTCGGGTATGGGACCCCAGGGGTGAGTGGACTGCCGGACGGCCGGACGTTTTTTCTGGAATGGGGTGGTGATGTCAATAACCGGCATCTGTACCTTACCGGCTGGAATACGGACCTTGCGGGAAGTACGCTGCTTGACTATGGCCAGTGGTACCACGTGGCCGCCACCTATGATGGCACTGATGTCAAGCTCTACGTGAATGGGCAGCTTGACGCCAACGCTCCCCGCGCCCTCAACACGGCCATAAACGGGAGCGGCCTGATGATCGGCAATGCGCCTGCAAATGACGGTTGGCATGCCAACTTCAACGGCCTGATCGATGAAGTGCAGATTTTCAACCGTGCCCTGAGCGCGACTGAGATCGCCAGAATCTACGGCAGAATTCCCGATCCCGTTGTCTTTACTCCCCAGACAAATGCAGTGTTGAACAGCCTTGTGGAATCCAACAGTGTCACGGTGACCGGAATCGGTTTTCCGACCCTAATCGACATCAGCGGCGGCGAGTACTCGGTTTCCACCAGCGGCAGTTCGTCGTGGAGCGCCTGGACGAACAGTTCTGGCACCGTCAATTCCAACGACAGGGTCAGGGTGCGCCGGACCGCATCGGGAGCCTATTCCACCCAGACCAGCGCGACAGTGACCATCGGCGGGGTTACGGGTGTCTTCACCGTGACGACCATTCCTCCGCCTTCCTTTGCCATCACCACCTCGGTACCTGCTGGCCACGGAACCGTTAGCTGCGCTTCGCCAATTATCCTGGGTGCTTCCTCAACCTGCGTTATTACTCCGGATGCGGGCTATCATACGGCAAGCCTGACCGATAACAGCGCTGACGTACTGGCTGCGGAGGTCAATGGACAGTACACTATCGCTAATGTGACGGCAGCCCATGCGTTGGTGGCTTCTTTTGCCATCAACAGCTACCCGGTAAGCGCAACGGTCAACGGCGGCCACGGAACCATGATCTGCACCACTCCGGTGGATCATGGCGGCTTGTCTGTCTGCACTGTTACGCCGGATGCGGGCTATCATGCGGCCAGCCTGACCGACAATGGCGTCGATGTGTCGACTTTGATCAGCAATAGTCACTACTCTGTCAGCACGGTGACCGCAGCCCATGAGTTGGTGGCGGTTTTCGCCATCAACTCATACACCATTAACGCCTCGGTCACTGGTGGCCATGGGACCATCGCCTGCACATCGCCGGTGGAATATGGCGGTTTTTCGACCTGCGTTATTACGCCGGATACGGGCTATCATCTGGCGAGCCTGGCCGACAACGAAGCCGATGTAGTGCAAGCGGTCAGCGGCGGCCAGTACACCATCAGCAATGTGACCTCGGGTCATGCCGTTGTTGGTGCTTTTGCCGTTTCTACCTACACCGTAAGCGCCACGGTAGCGGGTGGTCACGGAACAATCGAATGTACGTCTCCGGTGATTTTTGGCGGTTCCTCAACCTGTACCATCATCCCGGATCCGAGCTACCATCTGATGAATCTGACCGACAACGGCCCAAGCGTACTGACTTCGGCCATCAACGGCCAGTACGTCATCAGCAATGTCGCTGCATCCCATACGGTGGTGGCTTCATTCGGTCATGACCCCCTTGCCATCACCGTAAATCCCGGCAACGGCGGAACAATTGCCTGCAGTGACACCACCGTCGCCTATGGCGGCAATGCCACCTGTTTCATTGTGCCGTCTGCCGGCAACCGTATTCATGATGTGCTGGTGGATTCGGAAAATCGCGGCGCTAACCCTATTGTCACTTTCACCAATGTCACGGCCAATCACACCATTTCAGCTGTATTCAATCAGATACCACAGAGTGGCCCCGCATCCCGTCCGACGAATCTGCAGGCCTGGTGGAGGGGCGGTAACAGCGCTCTCGACGTGACCGGGCGGTATGACGGAGTTGCCAGTTCCGGGGTTGCCTCTGCAGAGGGAATGGTGGGAGATGCGTTCAGCCTGGATGGGAACAGTCACATCAGCGTCCCAGATGGCATCATATTGAATACTTCTCGGAGTTTTACGGTCAATGCCTGGGTACATCCCGTTAGTGCGGAAAGCGAGCAGGTGGTTTTCCATGGCGGTTCTGCGGGTGGCGAATATGCCCTGATGGTCAGCAGTGGTTTTTACTATTTTGCCGTTCATCTGAACGACGATAACCCGGATGAATCATGGCAAATCGTAGCGGCCCCGGTGACGGTCAATGGATGGGCTCTTGTGACCGGTGTCAGGCGGGGGACTGTCCTGGAGATATGGGTCAACGGGGTCATGCTGGGAAATAGCACGATCCCCGACCTAGACCTGTGGGTGGCAAGTGTAAACCCGTCCCATTCGAACATCGGCGCCATGATCGGTGAAGCGGACATCTTTTTCACAGGTTTGATCGATGAACTGCAGCTTTACAGCCGGGCATTGACAGCGGGCGAGATTACATCAATTTACAACGCCGGCAGTATCGGCATGAGCGAGAATGTGACTCCTCAACCTACCCTTTCCGTGAGTGTAGACGGCTCAGGCAGCGGAACCGTTACCAGCGTGCCCACAGGAATCAGCTGCACCAGAGGCACCAAAGGCACCTGCAGCGCGTTCTTTGACGCTCTCCTGCCCGTAACCCTCATCCCCACTCCGGACGGCGACTCCCTCTTCAGCGGCTGGAGCGGTGCTTGCACCGCCACTTCCGGAAACTGCAGCGTTATCATGGGAAGCGACAGCAGTGTTGGTGCGACGTTCTCCCTGGTGCTGCCGGCACGGATACAGGGCGGGGGAGACTATCCCCATATCCGCGACGCCTATACCGCATTGAGTGCTGACGGAACCATACTGGCCCGGCAGTTTCAGTTCGATGGCGGCCTCAGTCTCGATCTGGGATGGAAACTGTTTCTCAAGGGTGGTTACAATACCGCCTATACGGAAAACAGCGGCTACTCCACCATTGCCGGCATACTCACGGTACGAACCGGCTCTCTTGCGGTGGAACGGGTGATGGTAAAATAGAGTTTTGAATATACATATATGAGCTTTTGAGGAGAATATATGTGCTGACTGCATTTGCAGGAATGGAATATGGTTTTCAATGTTTGACGGTTTATTTCAATGAATAAAACTGTGGTTTGCTCAGCAGGATTGGTGTATTTTATAGGAATGTTTTTGCAATACATCGCTCTTCCATACCGTGGAATCTGTTTGAACATGTTGGCGAATCATCACCAATAATCAGATAGTTACAAAGTACCTCTTTTTGAAGTGAAACCCGTTCCCAGAGAATTATTTTACGTTCGCTAGCCGGATAAACTTACGGAAACAGGAGGTAGGTGCCATGAGGGTTGCGGTTCTTTTCTCGACCATCACTTTCATTCTGGGTGCTTGGTTGTCCACTGCAGATGCCGACGTTATTATTGCCGGGCAAACCATTGTTGAAAATACCACCTGGAGCCCATCTTCCGGCCCGTATGTAGTACTGGGTTCAGTGACAGTCGCACCGGGAGTGACTCTGACAGTGCAGCCCGGCACGACGGTACTGTTTAATGACTTGGTGGGACTGTACGTACATGGATCTCTCAATGCTTCGGGAGCAACTTTTTCCCGAAGCGGCAGCGATCGTCACTGGCTGGGCATCTATCTTGCTCCCACTGCCGGGAGTTCGGTGTTAAATAATTGCATCATCAATTATGCCGGGGCCGACAATTACGGCCAGGGTCTTGCTCTCCAGCCCCATAACTCTGTATGGGCCAGGACAGCGCTCTA